>JBGSVS010000231.1:0-5022 GCA_041752895.1 Tabrizicola sp. | reverse complement strand
GCGTCGCCTCGCGCAGCGCCCGGGCAAAGCCGCGCGGCGGGGCGGCGGACTTGGCGGTGGCCTCAAGGTCCGACAGGGGCATAGCGGCCTTGGCATTGGCCACTTCCTCCAGCTTGTAGGCCTTGATGCGGTCGAGGATGGTGGACATGGCAAGCCTTTCAGGCGTTGGTCAGGCGGCGGAGCGCGTCGACCTTGGACTTGGCCGCGCCGGAATCGATCGACTCCCGTGCCAACGCCACGCCGTCAATCAGGGTTCCCACTTTGTCAGCGACGACAAGGGCTGCAGCGGCGTTCAGCAGCACCGCGTCGCGGTAGGCCCCGGCTGCGCCGTCCAGAAGGGCGCGGAAGGCCTGGGCGTTTTCGGCTGGGGTTCCGCCAAGGATCGCCTCGAACGGGTGGGGGGAAAGGCCCGCGTCTTCGGGATGGACCGTGAAGTCGCGGACCGCGCCGTTTTCCACGGCAGAGACGCTGGTCGCGCCGCAGATGGTGATCTCATCGGTGCCGTCCGAGCCGTGGACCAGCCAGGCCTTTTCCGAGCCGAGGGTCAGCAGGGTTTCCGCCATCGGGCGGATGAGGGCGTCAGAGAAGGCCCCGGTCAGCTGGCGCTTGACCCCGGCGGGGTTGGTCAGCGGGCCGAGGATGTTGAAGATCGTGCGGGTGCCAAGCTCAGCGCGGACCGGCATGACGTGGCGGATCGCGGGGTGGTGCATGGGGGCCATCATGAAGCCGATCCCGGCCTCGGTCAGGCAGCGTTCGACGACCTCGGGGCCGACCATGACGTTGAGCCCAAGTTCGGTCAGGGCATCCGCAGCCCCGGATTTGGAGGAAAGGTTCCGGTTGCCGTGCTTGGCGACAGTGACGCCCGCGCCCGCGACGACGAAGGCGGTGGCGGTGGAAATGTTCAGCGTGCCCTTGCCGTCGCCACCGGTGCCGACGATGTCCATCGCGCCCGGCGGGGCCTTCACTGCGTTGCATTTGGACCGCATTACACTGGCGGCGGCCGCGTATTCGTCGACCGTCTCGCCCCGGGTCCGCAGCGCCATCAGGAAGCCGCCCATCTGGGCGGGGGTGCCCTGGCCTTCGAAGAGCGCGTCGAAGGCGGCTTCGGCCTCTAGCCTCGTCAGGGGGCGGTTGGCGGCGACGCCGATCAGGGGCTTGAGGACGTCGCTCATGCCGGGACTTTCGCGCGGGCTTCGTCGAGGAAGTTCCGCAGCAGCTGGTGGCCGTGTTCCGAGGCGATGGATTCCGGATGGAACTGGACGCCTTCGATCAGGTGGTGCTTGTGGCGCAGGCCCATGATCGTGCCGTCTTCCAGCCAGGCGGTGACTTCCAGCTCTGCCGGAAGGGTGGCGCGGTCGACGACGAGGGAGTGATACCGCGTCGCCTGAAACGGCGAGGGCAGACCCCGGAACACGCCTTTGCCGGCATGGTGCATGGTGCCCATCTTGCCGTGAACGATCTCGTGGCAGCGGACGACGTCCCCCCCGAAGGCCTCGCCGATGGTCTGGTGGCCAAGGCAGACGCCGAGGAGGGGGATGCCGGCACCAGCGGCGGCCTTTGTGAGGGGTAGGCAGATCCCGGCGGCGGCGGGGTCGCAGGGGCCGGTGGAGAGGACGATGACCTCGGGCGCCATGGCGATCACGTCCTGGACTTCCAGCGCGTCGTTCCGTTTCACGACCACGTCCGCGCCAAGCTCGCCCAGGTAGTGGACGAGGTTGTAGGTGAAGCTGTCGTAGTTGTCGATCAGGAGGAGCATGGCGGACCCTGGCAGCGGTTCAGGCTGGTTATCGCTGATAGGGCGGGCGGTGTAAACCGGGGTTTGGCGCGGGCTGTCCACGTCGGACGGATGTACGGCCCATGGGAAATCAAGGGGTTGAGCGGGGGTGTTTACGTGGTCTTGACCATGTTCCGGGCTGGTCGCTTCCTTTGGTCGCTTCTCGCGAGGAGGCCTCAGTCGTGGCGGATCTCGTCGTCGTCGCCAAGGTAGTGGCCGGTTTCGACGGCGATGAGGGTCACGGGAAGGCGGCCGGGGTTTTCCAGCCGGTGCAGTTGTCCAAGGGGGATGTGGACCGCGTCGCCCTCACCCACGAGGCGGGAGCGGATGCCGGTGGTGACCTCGGCGGTGCCTTCGACCACGACCCAGTGTTCGGACCGGTGCAGGTGAGACTGCAGCGAGGTGGCCTCTCCCGGAGCGAGGCGCAGGGAGCGGACGCGGAACCGCTTGCCTTCGACGAGAACGGGGGAGGTCACGGCCTGCGCCGCGCCAAAGACTGTCGGGGCTTCGGCAAAGCCTTTGTGGTGCGATCCGTCCATGGTTCTGTCCCCTTGTCTCACCACGCTAAAGAGCCGGGAAATGGTTAGCGAGGTGTTAACAAGGTCGGGCCATTTCTAGGCATTTCGGGGCCATTTCTGCGCAGGGGGCACGCATAGCGCGAGCCATGATCTGGGACCACGATTTTTCTACGAAAAATCAGGGATATGGTTGGGGCAAACCTTCGCAGAAGGTTTGTGTGGCGGTGGACCCGCACTCTGGCCCCGGGGCTGCTTCAGGTCCAGTCCAGCACGACCTTGCCGGAAAGGCCGGACCGCATCGCGGCAAAGCCGTCCTGGAAGTCGTCCACCTTGAAGCGGTGGGTGATGACGCGGCGGATGTCGAGGCCGTTTTCCAGCATGGCGATCATCTTGTACCAGGTCTCGAAGATCTCGCGGCCGTAGACGCCCTTGATGGTGATTGCCTTGAAGACGATGCGGGACCAGTCCACGGGCGACTTGCCGGGCGGGATGCCCAGCATCGCGATGCGGCCGCCCATGACCATATGCTCGACCATCTGATCGAGGGCTGCTTGCGAGCCGGACATCTCCATCCCGACGTCGAAGCCCTGTTGCATCTTGAGGCTGGGGTAGACGGATTTCAGGTCGGTGGTGGCGACATTGACCGGGACCACGTCGGCGACCTGACCGGCAAGGTCGAGCCGGGCTTGGTTGATGTCGGTGATGACGACGTGGCGCGCGCCGACGTGGCGGGCGACGGCGGCGGCCATGATGCCGATGGGACCGGCACCGGTGATGAGGACGTCTTCTCCGATCAGGTCGAAGCTGAGGGCGGTGTGGACGGCGTTGCCAAGGGGGTCGAGGATCGCGCCGATCTCGTCATCAATGGCGTCGGGGAGGGGGACGACGTTGAAGGCGGGCAGTCGCAGGTATTGCGCGAAAGCTCCAGGTTCGTTCACGCCGATGCCGCGGGTTTCGGGGTCGAGGTGGAAGCGGCCCGACCGGCTTTGGCGCGAGGTCTTGCCGATCAGGTGGCCCTCGCCCGAGCAGCGTTGGCCGATGGTAAGGCCTTCGACGTTGCGGCCCTTGTCGACGATGATCCCTGCAAATTCGTGACCCGTGACCAGGGGGACGGGGACCGTCTTCTGCGCCCAGTCGTCCCAGTTCCAGATGTGGATATCGGTGCCGCAGATGCCGGTCTTGTGGATCTTGATGAGGACATCGTCGGGGCCGATTTCTGGCACGGGCCGGGTTTCCATCCAGAGGCCGGGTTCAGGTCGGGCCTTGACCAGGGTCTTCATTTCGTTGGTCATTT
Source organism: Tabrizicola sp. (assembly GCA_041752895.1). GTDB lineage: Bacteria > Pseudomonadota > Alphaproteobacteria > Rhodobacterales > Rhodobacteraceae > Tabrizicola. Next base: position 1,436 of record JBGSVS010000231.1, on the reverse strand, counting down.
CAGCACTCCGGTGGCGCGTCCCGCCTGGGTGAAGGCGTCGAGGGCAAAGTCGAGGTCGGCGCGGGTAAGGGCCGCGTTCATCTGGGTGCGAATGCGGGCCTGTCCCTTGGGGACGACCGGGAAGAAGAACGGGGCGACATGGACGCCGCGGGTGTTCAGGTCGGCGGCCATGGCCTGGGCGAGTTTCGCGTCGCCCAGCATGACGGGGATGATCGGGTGGTTGCCGGGGAGGAGGGTGAAGCCAGCGTTGGTGAGGCCCGCGCGCCAGTATTGCGCGTTTCCGGTGAGTTGGGCGCGCAGGTCGTCGGCCCCTTCCACGATGTCGAGGGCGGCGAGGGCGGCCCCCACGATGGCGGGGGGCAGCGCGTTGGAGAAGAGGTAGGGCCTTGCGCGCTGGCGGAGGAGGTCGATGACGGGCTGCGGTCCTGCGATGTAGCCGCCGAGGGCTCCGCCGAGGGCCTTGCCGAGGGTGCCGGTCAGGATGTCGACTTTCACTCCGGCACGGGCGGGGGTGCCTGCGCCCTTGGGGCCGGTGAAGCCGGTGGCGTGGCAGTCGTCGACCATGACCATCGCGCCGTAAGCGTCTGCGAGGGCGCGGATTTCGGGGAGGTTGGCGTAGAAGCCATCCATCGAGAAGACGCCGTCGGTGGCGATCAGGATGAAGCGGGCTTTGTCGGCTTTGGCGGCCTTCAGCTGGGCTTCGAGGTCGGCCATGTCCGAATTGGCGTAGCGGTAGCGTTTGGCTTTGCAGATGCGAATGCCGTCGATGATGCTCGCGTGGTTCAGGGCGTCGGAGATGACGGCGTCTTCGGGGCCGAGGAGGGGTTCGAAAAGGCCGCCGTTCGCGTCAAAGCAGGCGGCGAACAGGATCGTGTCGTCATGGCCGAGGTATTGGGCGAGGCGGGTTTCCAGGCGGCGGTGCAGGTCTTGCGTGCCGCAGATGAAGCGGACCGAGGCCATGCCAAAGCCGTGGTCGTCCATCGCCTGTTTCGCCGCCGCAATCAGGCGCGGGTCATCGGCCAGCCCAAGGTAGTTGTTGGCGCAGAGGTTCAGCATCTGCCGCCCGGCCATCTGCACATGCGCGCCTTGTGCGCCGGTGATGAGCCGTTCGCGTTTCATCAGCCCGTCGGCGTCGATCTGGGCGAGGGTCGCTGTGATGTGGTTGAGGAAGGCGCGGTCGGTCATCTGGGCTCTCGCAGGGCGGGTGGGGCGAGAGTTCCACAGACCGTGCGGAATGTCATCAGGTGCCGCAGAAGGTGACGTATTGGCCAAAGCCGGAGGGGGCGGGGAGCATGTAGGCCTCGGCCTCGGTGAAGGGCTGGCGGATCGCGGCGAGGAGGGCGTGGAAGGGGGCCATGTCGCCGTCGGTGGCGGCGGTGAGGGCCGCTTCGACCTGGTGATTGCGCGGGATCACGGCGGGGTTGGCAAGCGCGAGG
>JBGSVS010000230.1:0-5709 GCA_041752895.1 Tabrizicola sp. | reverse complement strand
ATGGTCGGCACGCAGGTCGACCATTTCGATCCCGCCGATCTTGCCCAAGGTCACGCGCGGGGCGCCGCGCGAGCGGGCCGGGAACGCGCTGCGCACCTCGCGGATCAACTGCGGGGAGACGTCGCAGCCGATGCCGATTTCATAGACCGGGTCACTGTCCGGTCCGCCACGGTGGTGCACTACGATCGCAACATAAGGGTCCGAGAGGCCCAGCCGCTTTTTGGCTGCCTCCAGCAGCTGGAGAAGAAGCGCACGGACGTCCGGATCCAGGAAATACGGTGGCGGCACGGCACCAATCGCTACCTCGCGTGAACCCGAAACCGGTGCGTGCAGAACAGACCAGCATGCCTGGCTGCAGGCCGCGATCAGGCCTTCGCGGTCTCTTTCTTCTTAGTCTCAGTATAGACGAGCATCGGGGCCGCGCCGTTGTTCACGGCTTCTTCCTTCACAACGACCTCTTCGACCCCATCCATGCCGGGAAGTTCGAACATCGTGTCCAGAAGGATGTCCTCCATGATCGACCGCAGGCCACGCGCACCGGTTTTGCGCTTGATCGCGCGCTTGGCGATTGCGGTCAGGGCGTCGCCGGTGAAGGTCAGCTTCACACCCTCGATCTCGAACAGGCGTTGGTACTGCTTGACCAGAGCATTCTTCGGTTCGGTCAGGATGGTGACCAGCGCTGCCTCGTCCAGGTCGGTCAGCGTGGCGATGACGGGCAGGCGGCCGACGAATTCCGGGATCAGACCGAATTTCAGCAAATCCTCGGGCTCAAGCTCTTTGAAAAGCTCGCCCACACCACGTTCTTCCGGACCCTTGACCTCGGCCCCGAAGCCGATCCCCGAGCCTTTGTTGCGCTGCGCGATGATCTTTTCCAGACCGGCAAAGGCGCCACCGCAGATGAAGAGGATGTTCGTCGTGTCGACCTGCAGGAATTCCTGCTGCGGATGCTTGCGGCCACCCTGCGGAGGGACCGATGCCACAGTGCCTTCCATGATCTTCAGAAGCGCCTGCTGCACGCCCTCGCCCGAAACGTCGCGGGTGATCGAGGGGTTGTCCGATTTGCGCGTGATCTTGTCGACTTCGTCGATGTAGACGATGCCGCGCTGCGCGCGTTCGACGTTGTATTCCGACGCCTGCAAGAGCTTGAGGATGATGTTTTCCACATCCTCGCCCACGTAACCGGCTTCGGTCAGCGTGGTGGCGTCGGCCATCGTGAAGGGCACGTCCAGGATACGCGCGAGGGTCTGGGCGAGCAGCGTCTTGCCGCAGCCGGTCGGGCCGATCAGCAGGATGTTCGACTTCGACAGCTCGATGTCGTTCTTCGAGGAATGATTCAGCCGCTTGTAGTGGTTGTGGACCGCAACCGACAGCACCCGCTTGGCGTGGATCTGGCCGATCACATAGTCGTCCAGCACCTTGCAGATTTCACGCGGGGTCGGCACCCCGTCCGAGGATTTCAGACCGGTGGTCTTCGTCTCTTCGCGGATGATGTCCATGCAAAGCTCGACGCATTCGTCGCAGATGAAGACCGTGGGACCCGCGATCAGCTTGCGCACCTCATGCTGGCTCTTGCCGCAGAACGAGCAGTAGAGAGTGTTCTTGCTGTCGCCGCCGGTGTTACTTGCCATCCGTAGTCCTCTAAGCTTTGCCACCAATTCCCTGGCATCCAGGGATGGTGCCTTGGGGGAAGTTTAGGCCAGACCCCAAGGCTCCACAATCCGAAAAACCCAAGTACCCATCGGGCGGAATATGGGCGTCATTTCGACGTATCATCGGCCTTTCCGCGGCTTTCCAGGATCTGGTCGATGAGACCCCAGGCCTTGGCGTCCTCGGCCGACATGAAGTTGTCCCGCTCCAGCGCCTGTTCGACCGTGTCATAGTCGTTGCCGGTGTGACGCACGTAGATCTCGTTCAGGCGGCGCTTGAGCTTTTCGGTCTCGCGGGCGTGGATCATGATATCGGTCGCCTGGCCCTGATAGCCGCCCGAGGGCTGGTGCACCATCACCCGGCTGTTCGGCAGGCTGAAGCGCATGCCCTTTTCGCCAGCGGTCAGCAGCAGCGAGCCCATGGACGCTGCCTGCCCGATCACCAGCGTGGAAACCTTTGGCCGGATGTACTGCATCGTGTCATAGATCGACAGGCCCGCGGTCACGACGCCGCCGGGGCTGTTGATGTACATCGAGATTTCCTTGGACGGGTTTTCCGATTCTAGAAACAGAAGCTGGGCGCAGATCAGGCTGGACATGCCGTCATGGACCGGACCGCCCAGGAAGATGATCCGTTCTTTCAGCAAGCGGCTGAAGATGTCGTAAGCGCGTTCGCCCCGGCTCGTCTGTTCGACGACCATGGGGACAAGCGTGTTCATGTAGTGGTCAACGGGATCGCGCATCGGTGCCTGCCTCTCATGTCTTTGCCGAGGAATATCGTCCAAAGTATTGCCAGAGTCTTAGTGGGGCGGAACGAGGGCTGCAAGGGCACCCCATTCGCTTTTGCCGCAACGGTGATGCAGCCTTGAAACGCCGGGGCGGCGGGCTAAACCCGGCTGATGTTCACGCCCACCCGTGCCGCCGGACTTGACCGCCTGACCGCTTTCCTGCCCCGGGCTGGCCGCGACTATGCGGCGCTGCGCAACCTTGACCTGCCGGACCACCCGCATGTCTCGGCGCTGTCTCCCTGGTTGCGTCACCGACTTGTGACCGAGGCCGAGGTGATCGACGCTGTCTTGCGGGCCCATCCCCATGGCGCCGAGAAGTTTCTGGCCGAGGTCTGGTGGCGCACCTACTGGAAGGGCTGGCTGGAGCTGCGACCGGGCCTCTGGGTGGCCTACCGGCAAGGCGTTCAGGCAGCGCTGAACCGACTGGCGGTCGAACCGGGCCTTGCCGCGCGCGCCGAGGCGGCGATGCTGGGGGAAACCGGGATCGACGGGTTTGACCATTGGGCGCAGGAACTGGTGGCGACGGGCTATCTGCACAACCACGCCCGGATGTGGTTCGCCTCGATCTGGATCTTCACGCTGCGCCTGCCATGGGAGCTGGGGGCGGATTTCTTTCAGCGCCACCTGATCGACGGCGATCCGGCGTCGAACACGCTGTCGTGGCGCTGGGTCGGGGGCCTGCACACGCCGGGCAAGACCTACCTCGCAACGACCGAGAACATCGCGTTGAACACCCGCGGCCGTTTCCGGCCCGAGGGGTTGGCGCACGAGGCCCCAGCCTTGCCGATGCCGCCCCTGCCCGCGCCACGCCCCACGCCGCAGGGCGACCCTCTCGACCTGACCGCGCAAAGCCTTCTCCTGGTGACCGAAGAGGACCTCTGCCCCGAATTCCTGCTGGATCGGGGCCTGCGTCCCCGGGCTGTCGCCGTTCTTTCGGAAATCGCGGGCCGCTCACCCCTTGCAGTGGCCAAGCCAGTGCACCGCTTCACGTCCGCAGCACTGGGTGACGCGCTGGCCCGCCTTGGCGCACCGGACGCTCCGCGTTTCGGACCGACCGACCTTCAAGCCCTTCTGGACAGTGCCGAGGCCGAAGGCGCGGTGCAGATCGTCACCCCTTATGCCCCGACCGGCCCCGTGGCTGCGGTGCTTTCGGAATTGGGGCACCTTGCAGCACAGCGCGGGATCACCCTTGCCCGCATCCTGCGCGAGCACGACCGTCTGGCCTGGCCGCATGCCACCCACGGCTTCTTCCGCTTTCGCGAGGCGGTGATGGGGGTGCAACCCGACCCTAACGACCCGACCCTACCGAAACGTCCGCGCCGCAAGGACGACGCGCGCTGATGCCGTCGCCAGACACAGGGCGCCAAAAGCCCAGGCCACTGGCACGAACAACGTGGGCCACAGCACCAGGATCAGGAAACACAGGATTGTCTCGGTCCCCTCCATCAGTCCGGTGGTGAAGTAGAGCGACTTCTCGCCCCGGCTGGTGGTGGAAAGCCCGCGCTTCTCGGCCAAGATCGCATAGCCAAGAAAGCTTGCCGCGTTGACGTAGAAGCTGAACAGAAGGAACGCCCCGGCGACGCCGTTCGCGCCGGGATCGCGCAGGACGAAAGCCAGCGGCAGCGCGCCATAGAAGATGAAGTCGCAGACGATGTCGAGGTAGCCGCCGAAATCCGTCTTGCCCCGCGCCCGGGCGACCGCTCCATCCAGACCGTCGGCCAGCCGTCCCCCCAGCAGGAAGACGGCCACGATCAGGCCTGACCACCCCGCCCAGACCAGCGCCGATGCGGCCAGCCCGAAACCAAGGCCGACCAGCGTCACCGCGTTGGCCGTGGCACCCCGCGACGCAAGCCAGCGCCCGCCTTCATTCAGGGGCGCATCGATCACGCCGCGCATCAACCCGTCCAGCATGACCTATCCTGCATCGCCTACCTGTATGATCCACGGTTGCGAGGGATAACGGAAGTCAACTTTCCGCGGGTTTCCGACGCTTCATCGGCAAGGATCGGCTCACTCGCCCGTAAGGCGAGCTCGCCCGATAGATTTCCCCAAATTTTCACCGTAAACGCCACATTCTGCCTGATTCCGGCCCAACTGGCTGGCGATACCTGTCATGTGCCATTCACTGGGGAGTTGCCATGATCTCGCGCCTGACTTTCGCGGCCCTTGCCGCTTCGGCCCTGCTTTGCCTGGGCTCTGCTGCCACTGCCTGTTCCCTTCCCGGCAACGCCAGTGCCATGCAAAGCGAACTGCTGTCGCATCTGAACGCCGAACGCAAGGCGCGCGGGCTGCCGGCGCTGGTCCTGTCGGCCAAGCTTGACAAGGCGGCACAGGGCCATGCTTGCGACAATGCCAAGCGGAAGTCGATCAGCCACACCTCTTCGGACGGCGGCACCCTGAAGACCCGCCTCCGCCGCGCGGGCTATGCCTACCGCACCGCCGCCGAAAATACCGGGCGCGGCTTTGGCTCGGGTGCGCGCGCCATCGAATGGTGGATGAACTCGCCCAAGCACAAGGACAACATCCTGCTGCGCAAGGCGCGCGAAGTCGGTGTCGGCATCGCGGTCAGCCCGGCTCCGGACAACAAGCTGCACTGGATCATCGTCGTCGGCGCCTCGAAGTAGGCTGTCGAAGCACGCTACCGCGCGATCACCAGCTCGGCCTTCAAGCCGCCTAGCGCGTCGCTTTGCGTCAAACGCAGGGCGCCGCCGTGGCTTAGCGCGATATCCGACGCGATCGACAGGCCCAGCCCGACCCCTGCCCCCCGGTTCGGATCGCGTGAGGCGTCAAGCCGCGTGAACGGTCGCAGCGCCTCGTCCCGCCGGTCGACAGGGATGCCCGGGCCATCGTCCTCGACCGTGATCCGCAGACTGCGGTCAAGAAACACCAGGCGCACCTCGACCCGATTGCCATAGCGCTGCGCATTGCTGACCAGATTGTCGACGGCCCGCAGGATGGCCTGCGGGCGCATATCGACCGGCTCGGCGTGGCCTTCGACCGCGATCAGGCGCACATCCGCTCCGGCGCGGTCGACCACGCCCTGCACCAGAGATACCGGGTCCGTCGGCTCTGATCCCTCCATCGCATCGCCGCGCACGAAGGCCAGGAACTCGTCGACCATCCGCTCCATCTGCGCGACATCCGCCTGCAGTGCGGCCACCTCGGCGTCCTCGGGCATCAGCGACAGCGCCAGCCGCATCCGGGTCAGCGGAGTGCGCAGGTCGTGGCTGACCCCTGACAGCATCAGCGTGCGCTGCTCGATCTGGCGTTCAATT
>JBGSVS010000229.1:0-1526 GCA_041752895.1 Tabrizicola sp. | reverse complement strand
GCCGCGTCTTGCCCTGCAGCGCGTCCAGCGCGTCGGTCTGGCGCAGGCTTGCTTCGCGACCGGTATCCAGCGCCCCGACCCAAAGCCGAACTTTCAGCGCCAGATAGTGCCGTAGCTGCAACCGCGACAGCGCCGCCGCGTCAAACCCGCGCAACCTTTGCTTGGGTGCCTGCTTCAACCCCAAGGGCCAGGGCACCGTCGTATCGGGCAGCGTATACCAGCCCGGAGCCGCCAGATGCAGCGTGCCCACCCGGTGCGGATACAGCATCGCAAACCTGTGGGCGAGCTGGGCCCCTCCGGAAAACCCGAACAGATCGACCCGATCCTTGGCCAGACCGGCCTGCTGCAGAAGGTCAAGCAGCACAAGGTCGGGGCGGACCCGCCCGATCTGCTGGAACTGCGGCCAGTCGCGCTCGGTGAACTTCGGCACCAGAAGCGCGCGACCTTCGGCAGCGACCAGAGGGCTGAAGGCCTGCCACAAGGCAAGGGCATCACGGGAAATCCCGTGCAGGGCCACCAGCGGTCTTGACCGTTGCACGCAACCGGGGACGTCCCCGGGCAGAACCCGTGATCTCAGCGACCGACCGTCGCCCATGGCAAGCATCTGCCTCGTCGCGTCCGGTGGGTTGTCGTGGTGAAACAAGACCATAGCGGCTCTCCCTTTGTTGCAGGTCAAAGGGGAAACGACTGGACCGCCACTTTATTCCGAGAAGTTTTTGTGACGCTTTCCGCGCAGGTTCTTGCACCCACCGGGAATAAAGCGCGGCCCCTCCGCGTTTTCTGCCCATCGCAAGGAAAGGAACCGACGATGTCCGATGCAGCACTCTTTCAGACGGCCTCCCTGCCGCGGCCTGCCCTTTTTCGGCGGTTTTCCGGTTTCCCGTCCTGGACGTTTGCAGCCCTCTTTGCTCTGGGATCAGGTAGGTCGCTTTGGTCCCTGCCCGACGACCTTGGCGCCGAGGCCCGGATCACCCTGATCGTCACCGTCCTGACCGTGATCGGCTGGACGCTGACCCGGATTCCGGAAAGCCTTGTCGCCCTGTCTGCGGCGATGGCCCTGGTTCTTGGGGGCACAGTCGGCGAAGACAAGCTTTACGCCGCCCTCGGGTCTGATCTGGTCTGGCTGCTGCTTGCCGCCTTCATCATCGCCGCCGTCATCAAGGACGCGGGCCTGGCCGAACGGATGGTCGCCCCGCTGACGACGCGCCGACCAAGGTTCGCCGCTTTCGCCTTTGCCCTGGCCGCAGCCATCGCGCTGACGGCGCTTGTCCTGCCGTCAACTTCGGGGCGGGCGGCACTTCTGTTGCCACTGTTCCTGGCCCTTGTTCCGCTGTTGCCCGATGCCCGACTGGCCCGAGCCTTGGCGCTGATGTTCCCCACGGTCATCCTGCTGTCGGCTGGCGGGTCGCTGATCGGCGCGGGTGCGCACCTGATCGCGGTCGAGGCGATGGTCGCCGCCGGGGCACCCCGTCTGGGTTATCTCGACTGGCTGCTTCTGGGTGGCCCGCTGGCAGCACTCGCCTCAC
>JBGSVS010000228.1:0-5329 GCA_041752895.1 Tabrizicola sp. | reverse complement strand
CCTTCCGCCGTCAGCCGCCGGATCGCCTCACGGACCGGAGTCATGCCCGCGCCCAGATCGGCAATCAGCCCCTGGATCGTGACCGGGGCGCCGGGTGCCAGATGCCCGAACAGGATCATGTCGCGCAACCGCGCGTAGGTGACCTCGTGACTGGGTATCTTCCGGCTTTCGGCGTCCATCGGGGCTCCCTTCGGCTGCCCCCCTTTATGACGCCATATCCCCGGCAATCAAGAGTTGATCAAATCCGGATCAAGCCCTCGGGGCCTCTTTGGGCTCATAGCGGAACCGCGTCACATCCGCCGTCCAGCCCTGCCCCGTCAGGTCATGCGCCACGACGCCGACGAAGGCCCCGGTGAAACTTGCGTGCTCCCCGCGTCCGCCCTCGTCAGACACGACCGAGGCGTCCAGTTCCGGCCCCACAGCCACCCCGTTCACGCTGAACCGCTGCACCGCCCGGTCGACCGAGACCCCCAGCGTCACCTTCCCCGCGGTCACAGGGAACCGCCCGTGGAAGGTCAGCGCCTCGCCCGGCCAGTCGCCCAGGCAGGACACCAAGGTCACCACCCGCTCGCCCGCTTCGCGCGTCACCAACGCCGCATGGAACTTGTGCCGGTTGTAATAGGTGATCAGCCCCGCCGCCCGCTGCCAGTTCGGCGGGTCGGCAAGCACATCGCACTCAGCCTCATACGAAGCCTCATCCTGCCGCCGTGCCACGAGGCTCTGCTCGAACCACGACCCCAGACTCTCGCGCCCGATCAGCCGCAAGGCGCTGCCAGTCATCTGGAAGATCCGCTCCGGCTGGGGCGTCCGCAGCCACTGGAAGTCCATCGGCAGCGCCGAGTCACAGAAGTCATACTCCACCGCCGCCGGCACCACCCGCTCTACCGGCAGGTCCACCGTCGCAGGAGGCAACATCCCCCCATCTTTCAGCCATAGCCACCCGTCGCGCCAGACGACTTCGGCCAGCCCAGTCTCGCGCCCCGTCGCACAGAACAGCCCGCGCGGACCCTCTTGCGGCCGCCCGCACAGGTACGAATGCCAGAACCGCCCGTCATGCCCTTCGACATATTGGCCATGCCCCATCCGCTGAATGGGGTTCTCCGGCGAAAACCTTGCCGTGATCACATGCTTGGCCGGATGCGTCTCATACGGCCCCCGGATGTCCCGCGACCGCGCCAAGGTGACCGCATGGTCATAGCCGGTGCCGCCTTCCGCCGTCGTCAGGTAGTAATACCCGTCATGCCAGAACAGATGCGGCGCTTCGGTCAGGCCAAGGTCGGTCCCAAGGTAGATCGTCGTCACCTCTCCCAAGAGACCTTTCTCAGGATGCCATTCCTGCAACTCGATCCCGTCGAACAGGTCATTGGCCGCGTTCAGCCCGGTCCCCTTGCCCCGATGGTTCCAGCGCATGTTGACGAACCACTTCCGCCCGTCCTTGTCATGGAACAGCGACGGATCGAACCCTGATGAGGTGACATAACTCGGGTCAGACCACTCCCCAGCCACCGTCTCGCAGGTGACGATGTAGTTGTGCGCGTCCTTGAACGCCCCTTCCAGCCGCTTGACGTCGGTATAGACCAGCCAGAACCGCCCATCCGCATAGGACAGACATGGCGCCCAGATGCCGCAGCTGTCCGGGTTCCCCCGCATGTCCAGCTGGCTCGCCCGCCGCAGGGGGCGGCTGACCAGTTTCCAGTTCACCAGATCGCGCGAATGGTGAATCTGCACCCCCGGATACCATTCGAAAGTCGAGGTCGCGATATAGTAATCCTCGCCCACCCGGCAAAAGCTCGGGTCGGCATTGAAGCCGCGGATCACGGGGTTTTCCAGCATGTCAGCCCTCATTTCATAGATCGTGGGCGGACGGATCCCTCAATCCCTCCGCCCACGCAGCCGATCTGACAGGGAGGTGCCAGATCAGGCCAATCCTCAGCGCAGCAGCGCCCGCGCCTCATCCGGCGACAATGCCGCAGGCCGGGTGCAGGTCGTCGTCAGAGTGACAAAGCCGCCTGTCTCGCCCGAGGTCAGGCAGGCCGTCATCACGTCCACCCCGTGCAGGGTGCGCTCCAGCGAACAGCGCGCATCGCGCCCGCCTTGCAGGGCGGCCACCATGTCAGCCAGACCCGCGGTGCGATAATTCGCCAGCGCGCCGTGCTTGGGGTGCTCTTGATTCGGGACGCCAAACGGGTGATCCCAGGGGGCGACCTCGGTCAGGGTGCCCGCCTTGTCCGCAACTTCCACGGTCCCGCCGAAGAAGTTAGGGTCTGGGACATAAAGCGTTCCTTCGGTCCCGTAGAACTCGAAGTGGTTGCGCTTGTGATGCCAGACGTCCCAGCTGGTGGTCAGGTTCACCACGGTTCCATTGTGGAACTCCAGAAGGGCATGGATGTTCGTCGGCGTCTTGACCGGGATTTCCTGCCCCGCCCGCGCGCCCGAGCCGATGGTCCGCGTCGGTGTCTGCGAAGAAGTGATCGCCCCCACCCGTTTGACCGGGCCGAGGAAGTTGATCAGGTTCGCCACGTAATACGGCCCCAGGTCCAGCATCGGCCCAGCACCCGGCAGGAAGAAGAATTCCGGGCTTGGATGCCAGCCTTCCGGCCCGTGGTTCTGCACACAGGCGACTGCCGAGGTGACTGTCCCCACGCGTCCCTCGTCCAGGATCGCCCGAGCCTGCTGATGCGCACCGCCAAGGAAGGTGTCCGGCGCACAACCGACTGCCAGACCCTTCGACTTGGCCAGATCGCGCAGCGTCTTGCCCTCGTCCAGCGTAAGGACCAGCGGCTTTTCCGAATAGGCGTGCTTGCCCGCCTCCAGAATCCGCTTCGTCACCGCGTAATGCGCGTCCGGGATGGTGAGGTTGATCACCACATCCACGTCCTTGTTCGCCAGAAGGTCGTCAACCGACTGTGCCTTGACCCCGAACTCCTCCGCCCGCGCCGTTGCGGCCTCCATGTTCAGGTCGGCAACGGCCCGCACCTCCAGCCCCTTGAACAAGGGCGCCAGCCGCAGATACGCGCTGGAGATGTTGCCCGCCCCGATGATACCGATACCAAGATTTGCCATTTGTCTTTTCCTCAGAAGGATTTGGCCGAAGCGATGGAGCGCGTAGCGAACCGCGCATCATCCTTCGGGTTGTCGTGTTCCATGACGAAGTGCTTGACCCCGATCTTCTTCAGCGCGGCCATGATCGTCTTCCAGTCGACCGTGCCGTGACCGACGTCCGACCAGCCGTCCTCGTCCTTGTTCTCACCCGCCGGGGCGATGTCCTTGACGTGCGCCGCGGTGATCCGGTCCTTGTATTTCTCGATCCAAGCCAGGGGGTCCGCGCCGCCCCGGATCACCCAGGCCACGTCCATCTCCCACTCCAGCCCCGGCCCGCCCTCGAAGATGCGGTCCTGCGGTAGGCTGCCATCGGACAGCGCCTTGAATTCGAAGTCGTGGTTGTGCCAGCCGAACCCATAGCCCGCCGCCTTGTAGGGCGCGCCCGCCTTCTGCAGCCGCGCGCCAAACGCCGTCCACCCCGCAGCGTCCGAGGGCCGGTCGTCGGGCATGACATAAGGGCAATAAAGCCGTTCCATCTTCAGCGCCTTGGCAATGCCAAGCACCTTTTCGACCTCGGTTTCCAGTTGCCCCAGCCCAAAGTGCCCCGTCGGCATCGTCAACCCCGTCGCGGCCAAACCGGCTTGCGTCGCAGCCACCGCCGCGTCATCGGCATAAAGCGCGCCATAGCCTTCGACCCCGGTGTAGCCCGCTTTCGAGACCATCTCGAAGGTCCGCGACATGGGCGGGAAGTTGCGTGAGGAATAGAGTTGATAGCTGAACATGGGTCTACCTTTCGTCAGCCGCCGTAGGTGGCGGAATGGAGATCGCGGAGGGTGAATGTGGGCACCACCGAGGGGTCCTCGGGGGTGAAGGTGATCGTGGCCGGATGGCCCGGGAACAGGGTGACGGCGTTGGCAGAGAAGCGGCCGGGAACTTCAGAGTCCACTGCAACAAACGGGGCGAGTACGTTGACTTTCAAAGCCAATTTCCAGACGTCGCCGTCGCGTTGCGCATCTGCTGTCAGGCCCGAGGGCAAGAGGTCATAGGCCTTCCACGGCTTCGGCGCATGAACGTCCCCGCCCTGCGCATCGCCGCTCCAGGTGAAGGCCAGAACCTCATCATCGCGCAGCGCCTCCGGCCCCAGCGACAGCACCTGCACCGCCGCATCCGGCAAAACCATGACCACCGCCTCTGCCAGTTTCCGCGTCGTCCCATCCATCGCCGCCGCATTGGCCGTGACCGCGATCGTCACCGCCTCCGGCCGGTCGTTCACCGCCCGAAGGACGATCCCGCCGTCCTGCGGCACCGCCGTCACCAGCACCGGCGCATAGAACCGCGCGGCCATGTGGTGCAGCAGCTTCCAGTTCCCGCCATGATCGAGGCTCGCCCAAGAACACACCGGCCAGGTGTCGTTCAGTTGCCAGTACAGCGTCCCCTGACAATGCGGCTTCAGGCTCCGCCAATGGGTGACCGCCGTCTTGATCGCCAGCGCCTGCTGGACCTGGCTCACATAGACGAAGTTCGGGAAATCCACCGGAAAGCGGAAGTAGCGGAACATCGTCTCGGCGATCCGCGCGTTCCCGCCCGGGTTCTTCTGGTGGCTCTCCATCACCGGGGCCGCGATGTTCCAGTCCGCCTCATCCGCAAACCGTCGGATAGCAGACAGCGACGGATAGGACTGGAAGCCGAATTCCGAACAAAACCGGGGACTTACGTCGCGATAGTGATCAAAGTCCTTCCCCTCGTGCCACACGCTCCAGAAGTGCATGTCGCCGCAGGAATCGTCGTGCCACGCATCCCCAAACGCCATCGGCCCGGGAGACGGCGACGACGGCCACCAATTCGCCCCCGGCAGCACCGAATGCAGCGCCGCCTCGACCGTGCGGTTCAGCCGGTCATAGTTCACCAGATAGCGGTCGCGGTCCTTGCGGGATTCCGGGAACCAGGTCAGCGCCCCGATCAGCTCGTTGTCGCCGCACCAGACGGCAAGGCAGGCATGGTGGTTGATCCGGCCCACCACATCGCGCACCTCGGCATCGACTTCGGCCAGGAACTCGGGGGTCGAGGGATACAGATGGCAGGCGAACATGAAGTCCTGCCAGACCATTAGCCCCATCTCGTCGCAGAGGTCGTAGAACCAGTCCGGCTCATACCGCCCGCCGCCCCAGAGGCGGATCATGTTCATGTTGACGTCGACGGCGGACTGCAGCAGCCCCCGCACGCCCTCGACCGTGATCCGCCCGAACAGCGCATCCGCCGGGATCCAGTTCGCGCCTTTGGCAAAGAC
>JBGSVS010000227.1:0-4219 GCA_041752895.1 Tabrizicola sp. | reverse complement strand
GGCACCCGGGTTGAACCCCTGGAGGCGCTGGCCGCCGAACTTGGCGCCCGGGCGCATGTCCTTCCGTGCAACCTGTCGAATGCCGAGGACGTCGAAGGCCTGGTGAAACGCGGGGCAGAGGCGATGGGCGCGGTTGATATTCTGGTCAACAACGCCGGGATCACCCGCGACGGTCTGGCCATGCGGATGTCGGACGACGACTGGCAATCGGTGATCGACGTCAATCTGACGGCGGCCTTTCGGCTGTGCCGCGCGGCGATCCGGGGGATGATGAAGGCGCGCTGGGGGCGGATCGTCAACATCTCGTCCGTCGTGGGGCGCGCGGGCAACGCGGGGCAGGCGAACTATGCGGCGTCCAAGGGCGGTCTTGTCGCCTTGTCGAAGTCGCTGGCCGAAGAGGTCGCAAGTCGCGGGATCACGGTGAACTGTGTCTCTCCGGGCTTTATCGAGACGGCGATGACCGAAAAGCTGAATGACGCACAGCGCGCGACGATCCTTGCCTCGGTGCCTGCCGGCCGGATGGGAACGCCGCAGGAAATCGCCGCCGCTGTCCTTTACCTCGCCTCGCAGGAGGCGGCTTATGTGACGGGCGCGACGCTGCATGTGAATGGCGGAATGGACATGGTGTAACGGCCCATTGCGCAAGTAAGGTTAAAGCGTTTGCCATGAGCGCAGACCCTTGATATAGGCGCGCAGGATCAAAGGCCCGGCATGACGGGTAGAACGAAAAAGGCCGGGAAACTCCCTGCCGTCAGATAGAGGAACGGACATGAGCGACATCGCTGATCGCGTGAAGAAGATCGTCGTCGAGCATCTGGGCGTCGAAGCGGACAAGGTCACTGAATCGGCCTCGTTCATCGATGATCTGGGCGCGGATTCGCTCGACACGGTGGAACTGGTCATGGCCTTCGAGGAAGAGTTCGGGATCGAGATCCCCGATGACGCCGCCGAGACCATCCAGACCTTCGGCGATGCGGTGAAGTTCATCTCGGAAGCGGCATAAGGCATCCGTCCGTCTCAGGACAGCAGGGCACCCTTCGGGGTGCCTTTTGCGTTTGGGGTGGGTGTGGGGCGGACAAATCTTTTCGAAAAGATCTGCAGAATCCTTCGAAGAATTTGGCCCAGGCCCGAACCGGCGACAGGCAATCTACCGCCACTGCGCCGCATCCAACTTGCCTCGTCCTGCCGGGCCAGCCACTCTGGCGGCCGAAGATGGAGGCCCCCATGACCGGCAATTCCGCCCTTGGCACGATGTTCGGCGCGGGCGTCGTGGACACGTTCATGGGCCTGCCACGCTGCCGCGATCTGTCGCGCCTTAACGCGAAGATGGCGTTGATCGGGGCGGATGGCTGCACGCCTTATCCATCGGTCGGGTTCTACTGCGCAGGCGGTCCGGCGGCGATCCGGGCGGCGGGGGCGGCCTATGCCGCGAACCTGGCGCATATGAACTTCGACCTTGGCGGGCCAGTGTTCCCGGGCGGTGTTTCGGCGGTGGACGCCGGCGATCTGGAGCAGGATCCGGGCGATGCGGCAGGCAACCGCTCACGCATCTTTGGCGCGGTCAGCCAGATCCTGGACCGGGGCGCGGTGCCGATGCTGATCGGGGGCGATGACAGCCTGCCGATCCCGATGCTGGAAGCCTACGGCGCGCGGGGGCGGGGCTACACGATCCTGCAGATCGACGCGCATATCGACTGGCGGGACGAGGTGCAGGGTGAGCGGTTGGGGCTGTCGTCCACCATGCGGCGGGCGTCCGAAATGGACCATGTGGATGCCATCATCCAGGTGGGGAGCCGCGGCATCGGTTCTGCCCGGGTGCAGGATGTGGCGGATGCGGAAAGCTGGGGCGTGGGGTTCGTTCCGGCGGGCGAGGTTGCGCGCTATGGGTTGTCGCGGGCGTTGGACCTGATCGCCGACGGGGCAGAGGTGATCGTCTGCCTTGATCTTGATGCGCTGGACCCGTCGGTGATGCCTGCGGTGATCGGGCGGACGGCGGGGGGGATTGGCTATTGGCAGGTGCTGGAACTGATCGCGGGCGTGGCCGAAAAGGCGCGGATCGTCGGGTTCGACATGGTGGAGTTCATGCCGGACCGCGACATCGACGGGCAGGGGGCGGCGGTCGCGGCCCAGCTGCTTGCGGCGGTCATGGGCATCATCGCGCGGCAGGCATAGCCGAGGGTCAGACGCGCGAATTACAAAGGCAGTAGTGCCGCAAGATGCCAGCTCAGCAGCAGGATCAGGGGCGAGAGCGCCACGCCGACCAGCGCAGGCAGAATGGCAGACCGCCCCTGCATCATCAGCACTGCAACTGCCGCTGGCAGCATGAGCACTGCACCAATCAGGGTGCCGGGAAGCAACCGGCCCACAGCGGCGCTTCCGATCAGCTGGAGCACTGCGTTCAATGCCAATCCTCCTGCTGCAAGAGAGGCGACCGCCATCGACTTGCGTGTCTGCCGGATTGCTGCGGGCAAGATCAGGCCGGCAAGGACGACAGAGATCAGGATCAAAGCCGCCCAAGGTTTCTGGTCGTTGGGAAGCCAGGAGGCCAACGCTTCCGGTGCGACGGGGCCGCCAGACCATCCCTCGGCAAGGTTTTGCATCAAGGTGGCTGCAAGAAGGATCATAAGCGTCGCGCGTGGTGTCATCTGGGCAGGATAAGATCGGCGCGGCAGCTGAAGCAAGGTTAAGTCCACACTAACGCGAACTTACAACGTATTGATTTTGCTTGTTTCATATCAAGCGCCCTACGTGGACAAGTTCGCCCCCCGCCGATGATCCGAACCCACGGTTGCACGGCGACAGGCCCCCGTGTATCACCCGGAAAAGCCTGATCCTGAGGGAGAGAGTAATGCGTCGTGTCGTGGTCACCGGTCTTGGAATGGTCACTCCGCTGGCCTGTGGCGTGGAAGAGACCTGGTCCCGCCTTATCGCCGGCCAGTCGGGAGCGGGCACGATCACCCGTTTTGATGCCTCGAACGTCGTGACCCAGTATGCCTGCGAGATCCCGATGGGAGATGGTAGCGACGGCACTTTCAATCCCGACGACTGGATGGAGCCGAAAGAGCAGCGCAAGGTCGACGACTTCATCATCTACGGGATGGCGGCGGCAGTGCAGGCTGTTCGGGATGCCGGGTGGGATGATATTTCCGAGGACGAGAAACTGCGGACCGGGGTGATGATCGGATCCGGGATCGGCGGTCTGAACTCGATCGCCGAGACGGCGGTCCTGATCAAGGAAAAGGGGCCGAAGCGGGTCTCGCCCTTCTTCATCCCGGGTGCGCTGATCAACCTCGTCTCGGGCCAGGTGAGCATCCGCTTTGGCTTCAAGGGTCCGAACCATGCGGTGGTCACGGCCTGCTCGACCGGCGCGCATGCGATTGGCGACGCCGCGCGGCTGATCATGTGGGGCGATGCCGACGTGATGGTGGCGGGCGGGACGGAAAGCCCGATCTCGGAGATCGGGATCGCCGGGTTCAACGCCTGCAAGGCGCTGTCGACGAAGCGCACGGAGGAGCCGCAGAAGGCCAGCCGCCCCTATGACGCGGACCGCGACGGGTTCGTGATGGGTGAGGGCGCGGGGGTGGTCGTGCTGGAGGAGTACGAGCACGCCAAGGCCCGGGGCGCCAAGATCTACGCCGAAGTGCTGGGCTATGGCCTGTCGGGCGACGCCTACCACATCACCGCTCCATCAGAGGACGGCGACGGCGGCTATCGCAGCATGGCCGCCGCGCTGAAGCGGGCGGGGCTGGAGGCCAAGGACATCGACTATATCAACGCCCACGGCACCAGCACGATGGCTGACACCATCGAACTTGGCGCGGTGGAGCGGCTGCTGGGCGATCATGCGCCGAGGGCCACGATGTCCTCGACCAAGTCCAGCATCGGGCACCTTCTGGGGGCCGCGGGCGCGGTGGAGGCGATCTTCTGCGTGCTGGCCCTGCGCGATCAGGTGGCCCCGCCGACGATCAATCTGGACAACCCGGCGGTAACGCCAAAGCTGGACCTTGCGGCGAACAAGGCGGTCAAGCGCAAGATTGACGTGGCGCTGTCGAATTCGTTCGGCTTCGGCGGGACGAACGCGAGCCTCGTCCTCGGCAAGGTGCGCTAGGCCATGTGGCGGTCCGTCGCCTCGAACGCGCTGACGCTGTTCATCGTGATCCTGGTCGCGGTGGCCGCGCTGGTGGCCTGGGGGCGCAACGAGTTTGTCGCGCCAGATCGG
>JBGSVS010000226.1:0-3017 GCA_041752895.1 Tabrizicola sp. | reverse complement strand
GCGCGGGACGGCGGTGTTCTGGTTCGCGCCGGGCATACCGAGGCGGCAGTGGACGTGTCGCGACTGGCAGGCCTGAACCCCTCGGGCGTCATCTGCGAGGTGATGAACGACGACGGCACCATGGCGCGGCTGCCGGACCTGATCGCCTTCGGCCAGAAGCACGGGATCAAGATCGGCACGATCTCTGACCTGATCGCCTATCGCCGCAAGCATGACAACCTGGTCAAGGAACGGTCGGTCAAGGCGGTCAGCTCGGTCCATGGCGGCGACTGGCTGATGCGGGTCTTCACTGATGATCTGCAGGGCGCGGACCATGTCGTACTGACCAAGGGCGACCTGACCACCTCCGACCCGGTCCTCGTCCGCGTCCATGCACTGAACCCGCTGGAGGATGTGCTGGGTCTTGGCGACGGCAGCGACCTGCCTGCCGCGATGCGGATCATCGCCGATGAAGGGCGTGGGGCAGTCATCCTGCTTCGTGACACCATGATGAAGATGGTCGAGGATGGCGAACATTCGCCCCAGACGCTGCGCCAGTATGGCATCGGCGCGCAGATCCTGGCGGCCCTTGGGCTGTCGGCGATCACGCTGGTCACCAACTCGGTCCAGCCCAAGCTTGTGGGCCTTGAAGGCTATGACCTGACCATCGCGGGCACCCGCGCGATCAAGGAGTAACGCATGGCCACTGCCGAGACGCATTACACCCTGCCGCTGCCCACGTTCGACAAGCCGGTGAAGCTGCTGATCGTGGTGGCGCCCTATTACAAGGACATCGCCGACAACCTTGTCGCCGGGGCCCGCGCGGTTGGGGCGGCCTGCGGGGCCGAGGTCGACCTGGTAGAGGTCCCGGGCGCGCTGGAGATCCCGACCGCAATCGCGATGGCCGAACGAATGGCGAAGTATGACGGCTACGTCGCCCTTGGCTGCGTGATCCGGGGCGAGACGACGCATTACGACACGGTCTGCAACGACTCGTCCCGCGCGATCAGCCTTCTCGGTCTGCAGGGCGCCTGCATCGGCAACGGCATCCTGACGGTGGAAAACCGCGCCCAGGCCGAGGTCCGGGCGGACGCTGCGGGGCAGAACAAAGGCGGCGGGGCGGCAGCGGCGGCCTTGCAGCTGATCGCCCTGTCACGCCGCTTGGCCGGGTCGACCAAGGGGATCGGTTTTCGCGCATGACGGCCAAACGTGACGAAAAACGCCAGATGAAATCCGCGGCACGGCTTTACGCGGTGCAGGCGCTCTTTCAGATGGAAGTCTCGGGCCAGACGGTCGAGGCGGTGACACGCGAGTTCGAGACGCACCGCTTCGGTGCCACCTACGAGGAAGGCGAGTTTGCCGAGGGCGACGTCGACCATTTCCGCGCCGTGGTGGGCGCGGCGGTGAACTGGCAGGCGAAGATCGACCAGCTGACTGACCGGGCTCTGGTCGCGGCCTGGCCCATTGACCGGATCGACCCGGTGCTGCGCGCCCTCTTCCGCGCCGCAGGGGCCGAGATCGTGGACCTGCCCACCCCGCCCAAAGTCGCGATCACCGAATATGTCGACGTCGCCAAGGCCTTCTTCCCGGACGGCAAGGAACCCAAATTCGTGAACGCCGTCCTTGACCACATGGCGCGCGAAGCCAAGCCCGAGGCATTCTGACGCGTCAAAGGGATGTCTGACCTGACGAAGGAGCCTGTCCGATGCGTTTCCTCCCCCTTGTCGCCGCCCTTGCCATGGCCGCTTGCGTGACCCCCGCGATGTCCGCAGGCGAAATCGAAGGTGTCGACTGGCATCTCGTGGGGCTTGAGGGGTTGGAGGTCGACTGGAACGCCACCCTGCGCCTTGAAGGCGACACCGTCTCCGGGAAGGCGCCCTGCAACAGCTATGGTGGAAGCAATTCGGCCGCCCTGCCCAAGGTTGGCTTCGGGGCCATTCGGGCGACCAGAATGGCCTGTCCGGACCTTGCAGCCGAAACCGTCTTCTTCGACGCCCTGCAGGCGATGCAACGGGCCGAACTTGACCAGGGCCACCTGTTCCTGATCGGCTCCGAAGGCCGGATCATGGAGTTTGCCCGCGACGCCGGGGAACCCTGCCTGTCCTGCCTCGCGCGGCAATAGGTTCCAAGATGCGCACGCTGGTCGCACTGTTCACCACCCTTTTCGCCCTTCCCGCCTTGGCCGAAATGCCCGGCTGGTGGCGCGAGGGGGCCATCTGGGCGGGCGAAGGCGTGCAGACCGATGGCCAAAGGTGGACCGTCGAGATCGCACTTGGCGATAGTGACGCCCGGATCAGCTACCCCTCGATCCCTTGTTCTGGGACGCTGGAAGTCCTTGCCACGACCGCCGATGCGATCACCCTGCGCGAGACGATCACCAAAGGCGTCTTCGCCTGCATCACGGGCGGCAAGGTCGTTCTGCGGGTCGAGGCGGGGGGCAGCATGCTGTTCGACTGGACCGACGCGGCAAGCGGGTTGCGGGCCACCGCCATTCTGGCCCCGCCGGTCTCCTGACCGGACACGCGCCGGTGACGCGGCCCTAACGGTTCGCGGTGAACAGGCTGGCCGCGCGGTCGAAAAACCGGGCGCGGGTTGCGGGGCCTTCCATCATGATCTCGTGCTCAGCCCCGGGATAAAGGTCCAGCTGGCCATTGGACCAGCCCGCCATCCGCAGATGCACCGGGGGCACGTCCACGACCTTTTCCGCTGTCCCAAGGCCGCAGATCGTCGGCACCGCCGGGGCTGGCATCGCAGCAAGCGCCGCACATTCGCGCAGTGCCGCCTTCAACCAGCCGATCGACGGGCCGCCCAGCGCAAGGTCCGGCACCTCGACGGCTTGCCGACGCATGTAGTCCCACATCTCGCGGTCCGAAGTCAGCACGTTCCCGGCAAAGGGGGCTATGACCAGATAAGCCTCGCCACTGGTCGAGGGCGCATAGCGGGTCACCAGACCAAGCGGCGCGGCAATCGCCGAGACCACTGTCGCCACGGGCCGCAGCCAGGCCGCCATCGCGATGCCCCACATCGGGGCCGAGAAC
>JBGSVS010000225.1:0-1794 GCA_041752895.1 Tabrizicola sp. | reverse complement strand
CCGCCCATGATCGCGGGGCCGTGGCGCGCGCCGTCCTCACCACCCGAGACGCCCATGCCGAGGAAGCGGAACGGGAGGCCCGCAGCGGCGCGGCGGTTGGTGTCGTGGAAGTTGGCGTTGCCCGCATCGATCACCAGGTCTTCGGGCAACAGGTGGGGGGTGAGGGCCGTCAGCATGTCGTCGACGGCGGGGCCTGCGGGGACCATCAGGATGATCGCGCGGGGCGGGTGGATGGCGGCGACGAGGTCGGCGAGGGTGTCGGTTGGAGTGATCTGGTCTGCAAGTGGTCCGGCTTCGGCCTTGAAGGCGTGGGTGACGCTGGCGGTGCGGTTCCAGACGGCGATGGGAAAGCCCTTCTCGGCGATGTTCAGCGCGAGGGCGGCTCCCATGGTGCCAAGGCCGATCAGGCCGGTTTGCGGTTTCATGGCCATTGCACGCCCTTGCGGTTCAGGATTACGGAGTAAAGGCTGGTCGTCCCGGTGATGAACAGCCGGTGCTTGGCGCGGCCGCCGAAGCAGATGTTGGAGACGGTTTCGGGGACGAGGATCTTGCCCATCAGGTGCCCGTCCGGCGCGATGCAGTGGACGCCATCGCCCGCCGAGGACCAGAGGTTGCCGTCGCTGTCGATGCGGATGCCGTCGGCGCAGCCCTTGTCGACCTTGTGGAAGATGCGGCCGTTCACCGGCCTGCCGCTCACCATGTCGAAGACCTTGATGTGCTGGGGGTCGGACTGGAACATCCGCCCGGTGTCAGCGACGTAGAGCAGGCTTTCGTCGGGGCTGAAGGCCAGGCCGTTCGGACAGGCCATATCGGTGATGACGGCCTCGATAGTGCCCGAAGGGTCGACGCGGTAAACCTGGCAGGGCAGTTCCTGCGGGGATTTGAAGCCTTCGTAATCGGTGCCGATGCCGTAATGGGGGTCGGTGAACCAGATCGCGCCGTCATTGGCCACGATCACGTCGTTCGGGCTGTTCAAGGGCTTGCCCTGATAGCTGTCGGCAAGGACGGTCAGCGTGCCGTCCCATTCCGTGCGGGTCACGCGGCGGGCGCCATGTTCGCAGCTGAGAAGCCGCCCTTGCCGGTCGCGGGTATGGCCGTTGGTATAGTTCGCGGGCTGGCGGAAGGTGGTGATGCCATCCTCGGACCAGCGGACGATGCGGTTGTTCGGGATGTCGGAGAAGAGCAGGCAGTTCTGGTCGCCGAACCAGACCGGGCCTTCAACCCAGTCAAAGCCGGTGGCAAGGCGTTTCAGGGGCGCGTTGCCCATGACGAAGGTGGCGAAGGCCGGGTCGTGGATTTCGAAGAAGGACATCGGGCATCTCCCTATGGGGAATGTTCGGCGACAGGGTGGGTGGGGTCAAACCGAAAGTCGGTCAATCGGCGAACACGATCTGCGCTTTCATGGCCTGGGAGCGGTCGGAAGCAAGGCGGAAGGCGTCTTCGGCCTGGGCCAGCGGCACGGTGTGGGTGATGAGCGGGCGGACGTCGATCAGGCGTTTCTGCATCAGCCCGACGCCGGTGGCGAATTCGGGGTGAAAGCGGAAGCTGCCGCGCAGGTCAAGCTCCTTGGCGGTGATCGCCATCATCGGCAGGGTCATGTCGCCGCCGAGGCCAAGCTGCAGGATCACGCCACGTGGTCGCATTGCGGCGATGCCGGAGGCGAGGGCGGCGGCGACGCCGGTGCATTCGTAGAGGACGTCGAAGTGGCCCTTGTCGGGGGTGTATTGGGCAAGGGCGTCGGGGTCTTTGGCGGTGTTGATCACGCGGTCGGCCCCGACCTTGGCGGCGAGAGAG
>JBGSVS010000224.1:0-3322 GCA_041752895.1 Tabrizicola sp. | reverse complement strand
GGGGATGGGGGTGGGGGGCACCGGCCCCAACCACCGCACACCCCGTAGGTCGGGGCCTGCCCCGACTCCCCCACCGAACACGAGGGCCGCGCCCTCCCTCGGGCGGGCGCAAACCCCGCTGGTTCTACGCACTTTATCCCTCACCCCCTCCCACCGCAGTTCTGCGCGTGACACGTCAAAAGCGCCCTCCCGGGGGGAGGGAGGGCGCGGCCCGGCGGCGCAAGCGCCTTGATTCCGGGCCAAGGGGCGCATCCGTCTAACCCTTGAGCGCTTAATCCTACCTCATCGTAGTGCGCGCTACAGCGCATCACCCGCACACTATACCCCCTTGTCAGAGCTGTCCAAAGCAAATCTGATCGCGGCCGACCTGTCTACCAGGGCGGTCTCGTGCGATATTTCGCCCCCACCCCCGCGTGCCGATCGCGGTCAGCCCGTACTCAAAATTGATAGTCAAGAGCTTCATACAAACTGACGTGGGCGGCGGGTCTACTCACCGTCAATGCGTAAGCCTACTCCGGCCTCTCCAGCTCTAATGTCGAGTGAAACAGTTCGCCCAAGAGCAATGGCAACAATAATTGGCACCAATACACCACACGCAACCAAGAGGGTCGCTCGCCGTGTAGTTAAGAAGCTCTCAGCTTCTTTTGGTTTGTCTACGCCAGCGTTCTGCATCTTCGATTGCCCTCTGTGCTACGTCTGACGAACACAAGAACTTGCGGCGAATTTCGAACGTGGAAGCACCAGGACGAACGGATATTGGAGGCACCAGCAGGGCACCAGCAAAACAGTTCGCTTGTAATTCCAATGGTTTATGAGAAGCAAACTGCTCCTTGGAACCTATGCTGTGACGGCCAAGAATTGTAGCCGCTTTCTGGTGCAAGAAGACGTGTGCAATCTCATGACACAAAATAAACCGAGCTTCTGCATCGCCTCGGTAGGCTGCATCAACTACGCTTTCACGAGCAACCAGTCTAGGAGGTCCATCAAGATCAACATACGCCTTCAGATTCGGACGCCGCACGAACTCCTCGTCTTCATCATCATAGTGGAAGTCGAAACCCTTCTTGATCTTCGGAAGTGTGTGCTCGATATAGCGAACTGGGTCAAAGCACTCATGCGCGGGGACTTGCTTTTCCCGCTTGAGCATTGCGGCTTCAAGCAGTTGAAGCCTCTTTCTAACAGTTAGGATCTCATTTCTTCTTGGCGAGGTGGTCACTGTTCGCCTCCTTTCGATCAGATAGGAGCGTTTCGACTTCTTCTACAGCCTGTAAATCCACATTGTCCCGATTGTCTTCGTATGCAACTAGCAATCTTGCTTGGGCGTCCGTTTCAACAAGGACGGTCTTTGAGCGATTGGCTCGCATGATCGCGATTCTCAGTTTGGATTTCTGAGGGACAGTCAGCTCGTAAATTTCACTTAACTGCTCCTCCCAGTTCGACGGCACTGGTTTGCGACCGTGCTCAACGTTGGAGAGGAAAGATGCAGTGACGCCGAGCTTTTCGGCGAAGTCGCGGAGCAGAAGGTTTCGGTCCGCCCTGAAGTCAAGTGCGAAAATTCCGAACTCATTTCTACTAAGCATGGCGTCTTCCTCCTGTCGGGTGAGTTTACCTCCGAGGAAAACTATCCGATTCCATACAATCGGTCAATAGCTAGTGGTCGGACAAAGCCAAACTTCGAGATGTTGCGTCCCCCTCACCTTACCAACGGCCCGCCAAACACCCGCTCCTCCCCCTCCGCCACCCCCTTCTGCATCCTCTCCTGCATGAAGACCCGCTCCGCCTGCTCCACCTCCGGCCCCACGTCCTCCCACTCCCCACCCATCGCCTTCGCCACATCCCCGAACTGCGGCTTCTCCCCCGCATGGGCCTCCTCCCGCTCCCGGTAATGCGCCAGCGTCTCGGCCCCCCGGATCACCCCGGCCAGCCGGGCGTGCATGAAGCTGCGCAAGACGTCGTTGATCCGCGGCCCGTACCCCTCGCCCATGGACCGGAAGAACTTCAGCACATCCGCCTCCAGCGCCAGTGTCACCTTCACCTTCGCCGCCCGGGGTGTGGCCGTGGCGATCTGGTGCCACGCCTCGGGGATGCGGCCGGTCAGTTCGATGGTGTTGTGCAGGTCCCATTCCAGCCGCCGCATGACATCCATCATGTAGGTCATCTGAGCGCGCTGGCGGGGGGTCGGTTTCTTGAGGTCAGGCATGGCGGAGTCCTTTGCGGCCCCCACCCTCGCGCCCAAAGGTTAACGCCAGCCGAGCCATACGTGCGTATGGACGGTTTCCATACCGCAACCATACGCCCTCCAGACCCACTGTTGCATCCCTGCCCCATCCGCCGCCCACCCCACCGAAACCCTGTCGCCATCCACCTTAGCTTCGGCCTATAGTCCCCCGGAATCCTTCGGAAACCGGCCCGCCCATGATCGAACCAGACCTCCGCGACCGCATCCTGGCCGAGCCGGAACGTCTCCTCGACGACCGCGACGTGATGAACGCCCTCGTCGCCGCCACCGACCGCAGCCTTGGCGAGAATATCGTCGACCTGCGCGGCATCGCGATGCAGCGGCTGGAAACCCGGCTTGACCGGCTGGAAGACACGCATAGGTCAGTGATTGCAGCGGCTTACGAGAACCTGGCCGGGACCAACCAGGTGCATCGGGCGGTCCTGCAGCTGCTGGAGCCCACCAACTTCGAGGCCTTCATGGCCAACCTGACCGGCGAGGTCGCGCAGACCCTCCGCGTCGACATGGTCCGTCTTGTGCTGGAGACCCTGCAAGAGGATGGCGAGGCCGACCCGACCCTCAACCGCCTCGGCGAAGTCCTCCAGATCGCCCCGCGCGGGTTTGTCGGAAGCTACCTCACCAACGGCCGCAACGGCCCCGGTCGAGCCGTCGTCCTGCGTGCAGTCACGGGCCTCTCCCTTGATTTCTATGGGGAAAATTCCGACCTGATCCGTTCCGAGGCACTGATGAAGCTTGACCTCGGCCCTGGCCGTTTGCCCGGGATGCTGGTCTTCGCGTCAGAGGATCCGAACCAGTTCAAGTCGACCCACGGCACCGATCTTCTGGCCTTCTTCGCGGGCGTCTTCGAACGGGCGATGCGCCGGTGGCTGGGCTGACCGACCCCTTCCTTGCCCCCGCGCTTGGGGCCGCGCTGGCGCAGTGGCTGTCGCATCTGCAAGCCCTTGAAGGGGCGGCACAAAACACCGTCGAGGCCTACCGCCGCGATGTGTCGCGCTACCTCAAATTCCTCACTGCGCACCAGGGCGGGGCCGAGGGGATCGCCGCCGTGGCCCGCACCACCCACACCGACCTCCGCGCCTGGAT
>JBGSVS010000223.1:0-4787 GCA_041752895.1 Tabrizicola sp. | reverse complement strand
GCGGCGATGGTGGCGGCGCAGGCGGCGGGGTTCATCAGGTCCGCGTCCTCGCGCCCAAGGTAGGTCGCGTCGGGGGCGAGGCGTTGCAGTTCGCGGGCGACCTGGCCGGTCTTGCCGAAGACGAGGAGTTTCATTTGCCGGTGATCCTGTAGGCCAGAGTGCCGAGGTATTCCTTCAGCGCAAGGTTCACGCCGAGGAGGTTGCGGTCAAGCCGCCAGATACCGCGAAGACCCGCAAGGTCGCCAGAGCGGAAGTCGACGGGCCAGGCGGTGATCTGGTCCCAGCCGTTGCGGGTGAAGGTCTCGTAGGCGCGGGGCATGTGGAAGGCGGAGGTTACCAGGACCCAGGTCTCGCCGGGTTTAGGCTGGACGAGGTCATGGGTGAGCCGGGCGTTTTCGGCGGTGTTGCGGGAGTTCTGTTCAAGGGTGATGCGGTCCGGCGCGATGCCGAGGGCGATCCACATGTCGCGGACCATTTCGGAGGGGTCGGTGGTGTCTTCCTCTCGTCCCACGCTGGCCGAGCCACCGGCAAAGACCAGTTTCGCCTGGGGAAAGCGCTGGGCAAGCATGGCGCCTTCGATCAGACGCTCACCGGCTTCGTTGAATTGCGGGCCGCCCCAGTCGCGATAGGCGGCCGTCTGTTCGGCCCCGCCGAGGACGATGATGCCGTCAACGCTGGTAAGATCGGGGCGGGCGGGGAATTGGCTTTCCAGCGGTTTCAGGAGGAGGTCACCCAGCGGGAGGAGGGTGATGGCCAGTGTGCCGGTGAAGAGGATGGCGACGGACCAGCCGGCCAGCCGGTGCCGCCTGCGCCAGAGGCCCCAGAGGGCGAGGGCCATTAGGAGGAGTGCCCAGGTCTCAATGCGGGCGGCCATGCCGAGGGTCTTGGAGGCGATGAAGAAGAGGGTCTCCATCAGGCCTTGCCGAGGCGTTCGCCCACCCCTTCGCGGTCGAGGAGGGGCTGCCACCAGTCGGGGTTGTCGAGATACCAGCGGACGGTGCGGCGCAGGCCCTCTTCCACGGTGACCGAGGGTCGCCAGCCAAGCTCGTCGCGGATGCGGGACGGGTCGATGGCGTAGCGGGCGTCGTGGCCGGGGCGGTCGGTGACGAAGGTGATCTGGTCGGCATAGGGGGTGGCTTTGGGGGCCATCTCGTCAAGGAGGGCGCAGATGGTGCGGACGAGGTCGATGTTGCGACGTTCATTCTCGCCGCCGATGTTGTAGCTGCGGCCCAGTTGGCCCTTTTCCAGGACGAGGAGGAGGGCGTCGGCGTGGTCTTCGACGTAAAGCCAGTCACGGATGTTTTCGCCGTTGCCGTAGACCGGGATGGGCTTGCCGTGCAGGGCGTTCAGGATCGTGACGGGGATCAGCTTTTCGGGGAAGTGGTAGGGGCCGTAGTTGTTGGAGCAGTTGGTCAGGACGGTCGGCAGGCCGTAGGTCTCTGCCCAGGCGCGGACGAGGTGGTCGGAGGCGGCTTTCGACGCGGAGTAGGGCGAGCGGGGGTCGTAGGGGGTGTGTTCGGTGAACTGGCCTTCGGGGCCGAGGGAGCCAAAGACTTCGTCGGTGGAGATGTGGTGGAAGCGGAAGGTTTGGGGCTTGCCCTGGCGGGTCCAGTGGGTGCGGGCGGCCTCCAGCATGTTGAAGGTGCCGGTGATGTTCGTCTCGATGAAATCTGCAGGGCCGTCGATGGAGCGGTCGACGTGGCTTTCGGCGGCGAGGTGCATGACGGCGTCGGGGTTGTGCAGCGCGAAGATGCGGTCAAGGGCGGCGCGGTCGCGGATGTCGGCCTGTTCAAAGCTGTAGAGGTTTGAGCGGGCGACCGAAGCCACGTTCGCCTCGTTCGCGGCGTAGGTCATGGCGTCGAGGTTGACGACCTCATGGCCGCGCGCGACGGCAAGGCGGACGACGGCGGACCCGATGAACCCGGAGCCGCCGGTGACGAGGAGCTTCATTCGGTGATCCCGTAGCGGAAGGGTTGGCCGATGTCGGCGAGGAGGGGAGCTTTCGCGTCCTTGTCCGAGAGGGTCGGCGTGGTGGTGCCCCAGTCGATGCCAAGGGTCGGGTCATCCCAGCGGACCGCGCCGTCATGTTCGGGGCTGTAGAGATCGGTGCATTTGTACTGGATCTCGGTGTCGTCGGTCAGGGTGACGAAGCCGTGCAGGAAGCCCTTGGGGACGAACAGCTGGCGGCCGTTGTCGGGGGTGAGCTCGACCGCGATGTGTTGGCCGTAAGTGGGTGATCCCGTGCGGATATCGACGGCCACGTCAAGGAGCGCGCCGCGCGAGCAGCGGACCAGCTTGTCCTGCGCGCGGGGGGGTGACTGGTAGTGGAGGCCGCGCAGGGTGCCTTTGGCGGCAGAGAAGGAGTGGTTGTCCTGCACCCAGGGCAGGTCCAGCCCGGCGTCGGCCATGCGGGCGGCGTTCCAGGTTTCCATGAACCAGCCCCGGGCATCGCCAAAGTGGCGGGGGGTGAGGATCAGGACCTCGGGCAATGCGGTGGGGTCAATCTGCATGGGCGAAACTCGGTAGCAACGGTTGGCGCAGACTTGCGACGATCCCTGTCGCAATGCAAGCCGGGAAGGGCGGGAAACAGATTGTCTGCGGGGTTTTGCCGGTCCGGGTCTTCGGCTATCAGGGGGGCAAGAGCGTGCGGAAGGACGAAACATGACCCATCTGTGGGTGCGGGCCGAGCAGCGGCCGAACGAAGAGCGGGTGGGCCTGACGCCTGAAGGGGCCGCGGCGCTGATCAAGGCGGGGGTTCGGGTGACGGTGGAACGGTCCTCGGTCCGGGCGATTCCTCTGGACGGCTATGCGGCGGCAGGCTGCGAGATCGCGGCGGAGAACCTGTGGCCGAAGGCTCCCGCCGATGCGATCATCTTCGGGCTGAAGGAGTTGCCCGAGGACGGGACGCCCCTGACGCACCGGCACATCATGTTTGGCCACGCCTACAAGGGACAGCCGGCGGGGCGGGTGTTGTTGCAGCGGTTCAAGGCTGGCGGCGGGGTGCTGTATGATCTGGAGTATCTGGTGGGCGAGGATGGGCGCCGGGTGGCGGCGTTCGGGTACTGGGCCGGGTATGCCGGGGCGGCGGTCAGCCTGAAGTGCTGGGCGGCTCAGGCGAAGGGCGGGATTGCCGGGCCGGTGCGGAAAGTGCCGTCGAAGGACGCGCTTTTGGCGCAGCTTGGTGAGGAGTTGGCGGGTCTTGGCCGCCCCCGCGCGATCATCATCGGGGCGCTGGGCCGGGTGGGGACGGGTGCGGCGGACCTTTGCACGGCGATGGGCGTCGCGGTGACGAAGTGGGACATGGCCGAGACGGCGAGCGGTGGGCCGTTCCCGGAGCTGTTGCAGCACGAGATTTTCCTGAACTGCATCCTCGCGCGGCCGGGGTGTCCGGTGTTCGTGCCTGCCAGCGCCAAGACCGATGCGCGGAAGCTGACGGTAATCGGGGATATCGCTTGCGACCCGACCTCGGACTTTTCGCCGATCAAGGTTTATGACCGGGCGACGGAGTGGGATGCTCCGGCGCTGCGGGTGCATGATGATCCGCCGCTGGACGTGACGGCGATCGACAACCTGCCGTCGCTGATGCCGGTGGAGTCCTCGCAGGACTATGCGGCGCAATTGTTGCCGTCGCTGTTGACGCTGACCGTGCTGGATGC
Source organism: Tabrizicola sp. (assembly GCA_041752895.1). Taxonomy (GTDB): domain Bacteria; phylum Pseudomonadota; class Alphaproteobacteria; order Rhodobacterales; family Rhodobacteraceae; genus Tabrizicola. The sequence continues at coordinate 1,131 of JBGSVS010000223.1, read as the reverse complement.
GGGCGTCTGGGGGCGGGCGAAGGTGGAATTCGACAGGCACGTCGCCGGCGTGTGAGCAAATTCCTTGAGGAAGGAATTTGTCAAAAATCTTACTCAAGATTTTTGGGTCTTGGGGCAAATGGGGGTGAGAACATGACGATCCATTGGTGCGGCACGGGGCTGTCGTCGATCCCGGGGCTACGGCGGCTGATCGAGGCCGGGCATCCGGTCGTGGTCTGGAACCGCACGGTCGAGAAGGCGCGGGCCGAGGTCGGTGACCTGACGCAGGACATCCAGGCGTTCAGCCTTGAGGCTTTGGCCGAAGCGCTGCAGCCGGGCGAAATCGCGGTGTCGATGCTGCCGGCGGATCAGCATGTGGGGATCGCCAAGCTGTGCCTGGAGAAGGGCGCAAACTTCTGTTCGTCGTCCTACATCGCACCCGAGATGCGCGAGTTGGATCAGGCGTTCCGCGAGGCGGGGCTGGTGTCGATCAACGAGGTCGGGCTGGACCCCGGGATCGACCACCTGATGGCGCATGATCTGGTCGCGCGGTATCGGGCGTCGAAGGCCTATCACAACGACAACGTTCTGAGCTTTACCTCCTACTGCGGCGGGGTGCCGAAAGAGGCGAACGCCTTCCGGTACAAGTTCTCTTGGGCCCCGGCGGGGGTGTTGAAAGCTTTGCGGTCTCCGTCGCGGAGCTTGCGGCATTTCACCGAACTGCGGGTGGCGCGGCCCTGGGATGCGATCAGCCGGTATGACGCCCCCCTCCCGCAGCCGGAGAGCTTTGAGGTCTATCCCAACCGCGACAGCTATCCGTTCATGGAGGAATATCGGTTCGAGACCCACTGGAAGGTAAAGGATTTCGTCCGGGGCACGATCCGGCTGAACGGCTGGGCCGACGCCTGGGCGCCGATCTTTAGCGAGATCGAGGGGCTGGAGGGCAAGCCGGTGGCCGAGATCAACGCGGCGCTGGAGGCGCGGGCGGCGGCTCTCCTCAAGGACAACTCCTATGCCGAGGGCGAGCCGGACCGGGTGGTGCTGTTCGTGGCGCTGAAGGCGGAGCGGGACGGCAAGCCGGTGTTCCACGAGACCTGGGCGATGGACGCCTGGGGCGATGTGCGGGGCACGGCGATGGGGCGGCTGGTGTCG
>JBGSVS010000222.1:0-6688 GCA_041752895.1 Tabrizicola sp. | reverse complement strand
TCGGCTTCGTGCTGGCGGCGGCGGTGCTGGCGGTCAGCGTGATCTCGTTCCCGCTGCTGCTGGACCGGAACGTGACGCTGCCGGTGGCGGTCATGACCTCGGTCCAGGTGGCGCGGGAGAATCCGGTGGTCATCGCGACCTGGGGGGTGATCGTGGCCGGAGGGTTGATGCTGGGCATCCTGCCGCTTCTTCTGGGGCTGGTCGTCGTGCTGCCGGTCCTGGGGCATGCGACCTGGAATCTGTATCGGCGCGCGGTGGTCTGATCTGTCCACGGTGGACAATCGCTGATGGATCAATGATTACAAGGGCTTGGTCGCGAGCGTTAGGGATTTCTTAACGCCTTGAGCCCCGGCCTGCCCCCCACCCCCATCCCCTCCCCACACAGGGGGAGGGGAGGCGCGGGTTGGATGTTGTTCCGCAGGATCGAAAGGACGCAAAGGAAAACCCCCGCCGGGTGAGGGCGGGGGTTTCTTTTCTGTAAGTCGTTTACTCGGCCGTCAGGAGCGGCGGTTTGGACTTGGTGATGGCGGGCTTGGCCGGTTCCTCGATGTCGAGAACGATGGCGTCGTCCTTGACCTGCACCCGCACCAGACCGCCTTTCACCAGCCGACCGAACAAGAGTTCCTCGGCCAGAGGCTTCTTGATGTGTTCCTGGATCACGCGACCCAGCGGACGCGCACCCATCTTATCGTCGTAGCCCTTGTCACCCAGCCACATCGCGGCTTCGGGCGACAGTTCGATATGGACGTTGCGGTCGAGAAGCTGGGCTTCAAGCTGCAGCACGAACTTTTCCACCACCTGCATGATGATGTCCTTGCCCAGGGGAGCGAAGTTGATCACCGCGTCCAGGCGGTTGCGGAATTCGGGGGTAAACGTCCGCTCGATCGCTGCGGTATCCTCACCCGTCCGACGTTCGCGACCAAAGCCGATGGCGGATTGGGACTGCTCACGCGCGCCCGCGTTCGAAGTCATGATCAGGATCACGTTGCGAAAATCGACCGTCCGGCCGTTGTGGTCGGTCAGCTTGCCGTGGTCCATCACCTGCAGAAGGATGTTGTAGACATCCGGGTGGGCCTTTTCCATTTCGTCCAGCAGCAGAACGGAGTGCGGATGCTGGTCGATGGCATCGGTCAGCATGCCGCCCTGATCAAAGCCGACATAGCCCGGAGGCGCGCCGATCAGGCGGGAAACGGCGTGTTTCTCCATGTATTCCGACATGTCGAAGCGGATCAGTTCGACGCCAAGGGACGAGGCCAGCTGCTTTGCCACCTCGGTTTTCCCCACACCCGTTGGCCCGGCGAACAGGTAGTTGCCGATGGGCTTTTCCGGTTCGCGCAGTCCGGCACGCGCCAGCTTGATGGCCGAGCAAAGCGCGGTAACGGCCTTGTCCTGCCCGAAGACCACGCGTTTCAGCGTCTTTTCCAAGTCGCGCAGGGTTTCGGCATCGTCCTTCGACACAGTCTTCGGAGGAATGCGGGCGATCTTGGCAACGACAGCCTCGATCTCTTTGATCCCCAGCGTCTTGCGGCGCTTGATGCCGGTCAGAAGGTGCTGCGCGGCCCCGGCTTCGTCAATCACATCGATTGCCGAGTCAGGAAGCTTGCGGTCGTGGATATAGCGCGCGGCCAGTTCCACCGCCGACTTGATCGCTTCGTTGGTGTATTTCAGGTCGTGATGTTCCTCGAAGCTGGGCTTCAGGCCCATGAGGATCTTGATCGCATCCGGAACCGAAGGCTCATTGACGTCGATCTTCTGGAAGCGCCGCGACAGGGCGCGGTCCTTTTCGAAGTGCTGGCGGAATTCCTTGTAGGTGGTGGAGCCCATGCAGCGCAGCTTGCCGCCCTGCAGCGCGGGTTTCAGGAGGTTCGAGGCGTCCATCGCGCCGCCCGAGGTGGCACCGGCACCGATGACGGTGTGAATTTCGTCGATGAAGAGAATCGCGTCGGGGTGGTCTTCCAGTTCCATGACCACTTGCTTCAGCCGTTCCTCGAAGTCGCCGCGATAGCGGGTGCCAGCGAGCAACGCCCCCATGTCGAGGCTGAAGATCGTGGCGCGAGCCAGCACTTCGGGCGTTTCGCCTTGCACGATCTTGCGGGCGAGGCCTTCGGCGATGGCGGTCTTGCCGACGCCGGGGTCGCCGACGAGCAGCGGGTTGTTCTTGCGGCGGCGGCAGAGGACCTGAATCGCACGCTCAACCTCCGGCTCGCGGCCGATGAGGGGATCGACGTCGCCCTTGCGGGCCTTCACGTTCAGATCGACGCAGTATTTCGACAGGGCGGATTCCTTGGCCTCCCCCGCCTCTGCCTTAGGCGTCTCTTGCTGTTCTTCGGCGCCCTGGACGGGGCGGGCTTCGCCATAGGACGGGTCCTTCGCGACGCCATGCGCGATGAAGTTGACCGCGTCGTAGCGGGTCATGTCCTGTTCCTGCAGGAAGTAGGCGGCGTTCGATTCGCGTTCGGCGAAGATCGCGACCAGGACATTGGCACCGGTCACTTCGGTGCGGCCCGAGGACTGGACGTGGATCGCCGCGCGCTGGATGACGCGCTGGAAGGCGGCGGTTGGGACGGCTTCGGACCCTTCGACATCGGTGACGAGGGTGGACAGGTCGTCATCGATGAAGTCGGTGAGAGTCTTGCGCAATTCGTCAAGGCTGACGGCGCAGGCCTTCATCACGCGGGCCGCGTCGGGTTCGTCGATCAGAGCGAGGAGCAGGTGTTCCAGCGTCGCCAGTTCGTGGCGGCGGGAGTTGGCAAGCGCCAGAGCGCTGTGGATGGCTTGTTCAAGCGTTGTCGAAAAAGATGGCACTTCAGTGCTCCTGTCCTGCAGGTTGGCCCGGGCGCCGTGGCCCCTCACCAACCGTGGCCTCATAAGCTTAAAGTTCGGTTTTCTTTCCCGCACTTCAAGCGCAATCTTCCAGATTTTGGGGTTTCCCCCGGTGTCTCACGCCATTTGTGATATCGGGCGTTTAAAACTTGTCTTTTCTGGCCCGTATTTCGGCGAAAACCGTGACATCGTCGGCATCCGGTTGGCCGACGGCTGTCTTAAGGGCGGGCAGATGGGCCCGCAGGTAGGGGTTCGTCGCCAGTTCCTCGGAAAGCGGAACGGGGACGGTGGGAATGCCCTTGGCGCGCCGATCGGCGACCGAGTCAATCCGAGAGATAAGCTGTGGATTGTCCGGTTCAAGGGTCAAGGCAAAGCGCAGGTTCGAGGCGGTGTATTCGTGGCCCGAGCAGATCAGGGTTTCGGGGGGCAGGGCGGCCAGTTTCTGGAGGGAGGCGTGCATCTGGCGGGCGGTGCCCTCGAACAGACGCCCGCAGCCGCCGGACATCAGGCTGTCGGCGGTGAACGCGAGGCCGGAGTTGGGGAAGTGGAAGGCGATATGGCCAATGGTATGGCCGGGAACGTCGATCACGCGGGCGAAGTCCTGGCCGATCGAGAAGCTGTCGGATTCGGTCAGGGCAAGGTCAAGGCGCGGCAGGCGGTGGGCGTCGGCGGCGGCCCCGATGACCATCGCCCCGGTCTCGACGCGAAGGGTGTCGACGCCCTGGATGTGGTCGCTGTGGTGGTGGGTGATGAGGATATCGGTCAGCCGCCATTGGTGCGCCGAAAGGGCGGCGAGGATGGGGCCGGGTTCAGGGACGTCGATGACGGCGGTCTGGCCCGTTTCGCGGTCATGGATCAGGTAGGCGTAGTTGTCCGCAAGGCAGGGGACAGTGACGAGTTCAAGCGGCATGGTTTTTCGATCCCGGAATGCCTAGGTTACGCCCAGCCTGACCCGAAGGACGACGCACCGCAATGCACCTTGATGTGCTGGACTTGAGGAATTTCTACTACCGCACGCAGCTGGGCCGGGTGGCGCAGCGGGCTATCCGGGACCAGGTTTTGCGGCTTTGGCCACCGAAGGCGGGTGAAACGGTGGCGGGCTTTGGCTTTGCGGTGCCGCTCTTGCGCCCGTATTTGTCCGAGGCGCGTCGCGTGGTGGGGCTGATGCCGGGGCCGCAGGGGGTGATGCCATGGCCCGCGGGCATGGCGAATGTCAGCGTGCTGTGCGAGGACAGCGCCTGGACGGTGCCGACGGGCATTGTGGACCGGCTGGTGCTGATGCACGGGCTGGAGACGTCGGAGAACCCGTCCCTGGTGCTGGAGGAATCGCACCGGGTGCTGGGGCCGGGGGGACGCGCGCTGTTCATCGTGCCGAACCGCACCGGCCTATGGTCGCGCCGCGACGTTACGCCCTTCGGTTTTGGCCGGCCCTATTCGGTCGCGCAGCTGGAGTCGCAGCTGAAGCGGCATGGCTTCACGCCGGAGCGGAGCTGTTCGGTCCTGTTCGCCCCACCATCGGGGACGCGGTTCTGGCTGCGCTCGGCCGATTTCTGGGAGGGGTTCGGTCGGCGGATGCCCTGGCTTGCCGGGGGTGTGCTGATGGTCGAGGCGTCAAAGCAGGTCTATGCGCCGACGCAAGGCGGCCTTCGGGCGGCGGTGAAGAAACCCCTGCGCGTGCTGGAGGGGGTGGGCAAGGGCGCGCCGGAACCGGCGCTGAACCGGGAATAGGGTGGGCGGTGCGCCCGTGCCTAGGGTCAGATCACCCGGACCAGGGTGCCGACCGGGCAAAGCGCAAACAGTTCGGCGATGTTCTCGTTGTAAAGGCCGATGCAGCCGTCCGATGACCGCCGCCCGATCTTCCGCGTGTCGTGGGTGCCGTGGATGATGTAGGCGGGCCAGCCAAGATACATCGCATGGGTGCCAAGCGGGTTTTCCGGACCGGGACCGATGGGCTTCCAGTCGGGATAACGCTCCATCTGCGAGGCGGTCGGCGTCCAGCTGGGGCCGACCTTCTTGCGGGCGATCTCGGTATAGCCGCGCTTGGTCAGATCGTCCGAGATCGGGACCGAGGTCGGGAAGATGCGATGGTTCATCCCGTCGGCATCCCAGTAATGCAAAGCGCGCGAGACGGTGTCGGCCACGATCATCGTGCGGCCCGTCGCGTCAAAATGATCGCGCCAGTCCTGCATCTGGAAGCTGGAGGTGTTGTTGCGCACCGAGGTTTCGTCGGCAAGAGCCGCCGAGGTCAGGAAGGGCGCGCCAAGCGCTGCGCCGAGAAGTCCGCGTCGGGTGAGGGTCATGGCCTGTCTTTCGCTGCTGCGTTGCGCCCTGTCTTTCGTCCCGCTGCGTGAGGGTCAATCGGACGCCCGCACTTCTGACTGCAATGTGAGCAGGCGTGACCGGCGAAGTGGCTGGCGAATCCCCTCTTTCTGGAGCCGGTCCTGCACTGGCGGCAAGGTGCAATTCAGGACTGCGAGGGGCGGCGGTCGCGGCGGGCAGGTGGTGGCAAGCCGACGTTTGCGCCACCAGCGACAATCTGGCTTGTCTGGAGGCTCAAGAAAGCGTGTTCAACCCGGTTGCGGGGTCGGGACGCCTCTGCTAGAGACCCCGCGACGGATGGTGCCGCCCAGGCGATAGTCGAGGTATGCGCCAAAGGGACGCCCGGTTCGCGAGAGCCCGGGGCACAAGACAGCGGAAGGGTTGACGTGTCAGAATCTGCTTCGATCTCTCTGGGCATAGCGGCGCGTTACGCGTCGGCCTTGTTTGAGCTGGCAAAGGAAGACGGTGCGCTGAAAGCACTTGAATCCGATACTTCGGCCCTGTCCGAGACGCTTGCCGGCAGCGCGGACCTGCGGGGCGTCATCGCCTCGCCGATGGTCAGCCGCGACGATCAGGCCAACGCCATTCGCGCAATCGCCGCGAAGATGGGCCTCAGCGCTCTGATGTCGAACACGCTGTCGCTGATGGCTGACAAGCGCCGCCTGTTCGTTCTGCCGCAGCTGCTGACGTCGCTGGCCGACATGATCGCGACCGAGAAAGGTGAAGTGACCGCCGAGGTCACCGCCGCCCAGGCGCTGACCGCCGCACAATCCAAGAAACTTGCCGAGACGCTGAAGGCCCGCGTCGGCAAGACCGTGAAACTGAAAACGACCGTCGATGAATCCCTCATCGGCGGTCTTGTCGTCAAGCTGGGCTCGACCATGATCGACACCTCGGTCAAGGCAAAGCTCGCGGCCCTGCAAAATGCAATGAAAGAGGTTGGGTGATGGGAATTCAGGCTGCTGAGATCTCTGCGATCCTGAAAGAGCAGATCAAGAATTTTGGCAAGGATGCCGAAGTGGCCGAAGTTGGCCGCGTGCTGTCGGTCGGTGACGGGATTGCCCGTGTGCATGGCCTTGACAACGTGCAGGCTGGCGAGATGGTCGAATTCCCCGGTGGCATCCGCGGGATGGCGCTGAACCTGGAAGTCGACAACGTCGGTATCGTTATCTTCGGGTCCGACCAGGACATCAAGGAAGGCGATGTCGTCAAGCGCACCAAGGCCATCGTGGACGTGCCGGTTGGCAACGGTCTTCTGGGCCGGGTCGTGGACGGCCTGGGCAACCCGATCGACGGCAAAGGCCCGATCGCGTCGACCGAGCGTCGCGTGGCCGACCAGAAAGCCCCGGGCATCATCCCGCGCAAGTCGGTGCATGAACCGATGGCGACCGGCCTGAAAGCCGTTGACGCGATGATCCCGGTTGGCCGTGGCCAGCGCGAACTGATCATCGGCGACCGCCAGACCGGCAAGACCGCCGTGGCGCTGGACACGATCCTGAACCAGAAGGCCTATAACGAGGCCGCCGGTTCGGACGAATCGAAGAAG
>JBGSVS010000221.1:0-2475 GCA_041752895.1 Tabrizicola sp. | reverse complement strand
GCCATGGCGGGCCGCAGCAGGATCACTCGGCGACAGCCTCGGCCACGCGGGCGGCCTTTTTCTTCGCCAGTTCGGTCATCCGCTTGCCCGGCACGGCCGCCTTGGGGTTGTTGCGCACGGTCTTTTCCTTGATCCCGGCGGCTTCCAGGAAGCGGGCGACGCGGTCGGTCGGCTGCGCGCCTTCGGACAGCCAGTGCTGCACGCGCTCCATGTTCATGACGACGCGCTTTTCGTCATCCTTGGCGAGCAGCGGGTTGTAGGTGCCGAGCTTCTCCAGGAAGCGGCCATCGCGCGGCATGCGGCTGTCGGTGGCAACGATGGAATAGAACGGGCGCTTCTTGGAACCGCCGCGCGCCAGACGGATTTTCATAGCCATAGTGTAGTCTCCTTGGGATTGTAGGGTAGGCGATAGCCCACGCATGGGATTGTTATTTCTGCAGTTTCTCGTGATGCCTGATGACTTCACTGATGATGAAGGTCAGGAATTTCTTGGCGAGGTCGGGGTCAAGGTCGGCCTCTTTCGACAGCGCCTCAAGCCGCGCCATCTGGCGGGCTTCCCGTGCGGGGTCCGAAGGCGGCAGGTCGTGTTCAGCCTTCAGGCGTCCCACGGCCTGGGTCTGCTTGAAGCGTTCGGCCAAGGTGTAGACCAGGATCGCATCGAGCCGGTCGATGGCGTCGCGGTGGTCTTTCAGCAGTTCTGAAGCGCGGGTTGCGGCGTCCATCAGTCCCCCCTTTGCGAGGTCTGGAGTGGGTCTGGCTTCGGTATGGAAACCGTATGGGCGTGCGTATGGCTTTCGCCTTTCGCAACGGGCCGGTGGACCCAGACCTGAGACCCTTCGTGCAGGCCGTCCTGAACAGCGCCGACCCGCTGGGCAAGCCGGGCCGAGGCGGCATTTTCCGGCGCGATGTAGCTGACCACGCGGGTCAGACCCAAGGCTGTGAAGGCATGGGCGCGGGCCGCAGTGACCGCCTCGGTTGCGCAGCCACGGCCTTCGGCGGACGGGCGGAAGAGGTAGCCAAGCTCCGGCTCGGCATCGCCGGGCTCGAAGCCGAGAAGGACGAAGCCGAGGACCTCGCCACCCTGTTTCGGTTCCACCGTCCAAGGGCCGTGGCCGCGCAGAAGCCAGGTGCCGCACGACGCGAGGAATTCGACAAAATCCTCGTCCCGGTCGAAAGGGCCGCCAAGGTGCGGGGCGGCGGGGCCGGTCAGGATCTCGGCCCAGGCGTCGAAGTCGTCAAGCCGGGGCGCACGCAGGCGCAGGCGGGCGGTTTCGATTTCCGGGAGCATGCCCGACAGAGTGGCCGCGAAACTGGCGGCGGGGCCGGGGATGGCGATTTCATGCGGGGCGCGCTGGGTCATGCTTGCACCTCGGGGCCGGTGTGGCGCCAGACGTTGATGGTCTTGTCGAAGAAGACCTTCTCGCGTTCCGGAGCAGCACCAAGGCGCTTTGCCACGGCCTCGGACTTCGGGTTGGCCGGGTCGATGTAGCTGATCAGGGGCGCTGGCGAGAGGCGGGCATGGTAGTCGGCCTTGGCGGCGCGGGCAGCCTCGACGCAGTAGCCGTGGCCTTCGTGGCCGTCGAAGAGGTGCCAGCCGAGTTCAGGTTCGTCCCAGCCGTCGTGGTGGATCACCCCGACGCGGCCGATGAAGTCTCCTGCCTTGGTGTCGACCGAGAAGAACCCATGTCCGCGCAGCGCCCAGTGGCCGATGTTGGCAATCAGGCTGCGCCAGACCTGCTGGCGGGGGGATTTGCCACCGACAAAGCTGGAGCGCGGGCTGTCGTTGAAGGCAAGCATGGCGGGGAAGTCGGACTCACGCGGTGCGCGCAGGGTCAGACGTTCAGTTGACAGGGTCGGGATGGGCAGGGGGAGGGCGTAGGTCATGCCGCCCTCCGCAGATGGCGCCAGACAATGTCGCCCATATCCTGAACCGGCGCATCGGTGTCGATGACCGCCCCAAGGCGGCGGGCTACGGCTTGCGAGGCGAAATTCTCAGGGTCGGTGTAGCTGACGACGCTTTGCAGGGGCAGGCTTGCGAACGCCCAGTCAAGCAAGGCCCGCGCAGCCTCGGTCGCAAAGCCCTGACCCTCGTGACCAGCGTAAAGCTGCCAACCAAGCTCGGGCTCGGGGAAGAGGGGACCCGCATTGATCTCGACAACACCGACCGCTTCAGCCGTGTCCGTCCGGGTCACCGTCAGACCGCCGTGGCCGAAAAGCTGCCAGCAGGCGATTTCATGGCAGAACATCCCCCAGGCGGTGCGCTCATCGAACGGTCCGCCCATGCCCTGCGACCGCGTCGACGCCATGAACGCCGCATAGGCCGGGAAATCGGCCGCGACCATCGGGCGAAGCGTCAAGCGCTGGGTATGGAGGGTAGGCGCCTGCATCACTTCTTCTTCATCAATCCGGACAGGCCCGCAGGCAGGGTGATCCCGCGCGGCAAGCCGCCCATGCCGGGGGGGAGGCCGCCGCCCA
>JBGSVS010000220.1:0-6242 GCA_041752895.1 Tabrizicola sp. | reverse complement strand
CATGCCCGCCACCGTGCCATCGTAAAGGATGTTGATCGCCTTGATCGGTTCTTCCGTCATCTGGCCGATGAAGGCACCAAGATGGCTGGCAAGCTTGATCCACGGCCCCATCACCGCTGCTTCTTCGGCCGTGACGTTCGGCATGTTCAGCGCGTTCTGCACCGCGCCGGTCAGCAGGTAATCCGACATCTGCTCGGCCACCTGCAGCGCCACGTTTTCCTGCGCTTCCGTGGTGGAGGCGCCCAGATGCGGCGTGCAGACGACGTTCGGGTGATTGAAGAGCGGGTTTTCGGTGGCGGGTTCGGTCTCGAACACATCCAGTGCGGCACCGGCGACGTGGCCGGTGTTCAGGGCGTCGAGGAGGGCGGCTTCGTCGATCAGCCCGCCACGCGCGCAGTTGATGATGCGGACGCCCTTCTTGGTCTTGGCGAGGTTCTCGCGCGACAGGATGCTGCGGGTCTTGTCGGTGAGGGGGACATGGAGCGTGATGAAATCGGCGCGGGCCAGAAGCTCGTCCAGCTCGACCTTCGTCACGCCGAGCTGCTTGGCGCGTTCGTCGGACAGGAAGGGGTCGTAGGCCACGACCTTCATGTGCAGGCCCACCGCACGGTCGCAGACGATGCCGCCGATGTTCCCCGCGCCAATCACGCCGAGGGTTTTGTTGAAAAGCTCCACCCCCATGAACTTGGACTTTTCCCACTTTCCGGCGTGGGTTGAGGCGTTGGCTTCGGGGATTTGCCGGGCAACAGCGAACATCATGGCGATGGCATGTTCCGCCGTGGTGATCGAGTTGCCGAAGGGCGTGTTCATCACGATGACGCCCTTTTTGGACGCCGCCGGAATGTCGACATTGTCGACGCCGATCCCGGCGCGGCCGATGACCTTCAGGCGGGTGGCCTTCTCCAAGAGCTTCTCGGTGGCCTTGGTGGCGGAGCGGATTGCGAGGCCGTCATACTGGTCGATGACGGCGGCGAGGGCATCCTTGTCCTTGCCGAGTTTGGGCAGGTAGTCGACCTCGACCCCGCGATCGCGGAAGATCTGGACGGCGGTTTCGGAGAGTTCGTCGGAAACGAGGACTTTTGGCATGGATGTGGTCCTGAATACTAGGTGGGGAAGGTGGGCGGATCGCCCACCCTACGAAGGGGGTGTTGTAGGGTGGGCGATCCGCCCACCGCCCGGTCAAGCAGCCTGCGCCAGCGCTTCGATCTCGGCGTGGAAAGCATGGGCGATCCAGGGCATCAGGTCCTGGACATCCGCCGTCTCGACTGTGCTTCCGCACCAGATGCGGAGGCCCGGAGGGGCGTCGCGGTAGGCCCCCATGTCGAAGCCCGCGCCGGCCTTTTCGATCCGCTTGGCGACGGCCTTGGCAAAGGCTTCGCCATCGGTGATGCGGGGGTCGGTGAACTTGAGGCAGACGGAGGTCATCGAGGCCGTCGCCGGGTCTTCCGCCAGGTTCGCGATCCAGGGGTTCTGGGCACAGAAGTCCCAGACGACCTTGGCGTTGGCATTCGCCCGGGCGATCAGGCCCTCAAGGCCGCCCACCAACTTCGCCCATTTCAGCGCAACAAGGTAATCCTCGTTCGCGAGCATCGAGGGCGTGTTGATCGTCTCACCTGCGAAGATGCCTTCGATCAGCTTGCCCTTGGCGGTCAGCCGGAAGATCTTCGGCAGCGGCCAGGCGGGGACATAGGTCTCCAGCCGTTCGACGGCACGGGGCGACAGGATGATGACGCCATGCGCGCCCTCACCGCCCAGGACCTTCTGCCAGGAGAAGGTGGTGACGTCGAGTTTCTCCCAGGGCAGGTCCATCGCGAAGGCGGCGCTGGTTGCGTCGCAGATGGTCAGGCCCGCGCGGTTGGCCGGGATCGCGTCGCCGCTCGGAAGGCGGACGCCGGAGGTGGTGCCGTTCCAGGTGAAGACGACGTCCTTGTCGAAGTCGACTTCCTTGAAATCGACGATCTGCCCATAGGGCGCGATGCGGACTTTCGCATCCAGTTTCAGCTGCTTGACCACGTCGGTCACCCAGCCTTCGCCGAAGGACTCCCAGGCCGGCATCTCGACCGGGCGGGCGCCAAGCAGCGACCACATCGCCATTTCCACAGCGCCGGTGTCCGACGCAGGAACGATGCCGATGCGGTAGTCGGCGGGCACGCCCAGAATGTCACGGGTAAGGTCAATCGCCTCTTTCAGCTTGGCCTTGCCGACGGCGGCACGGTGCGAGCGGCCAAGGGGCGCGTCGCCAAGCATATCAAGGGAATAACCGGGGATCTTGGCGCAGGGGCCAGAAGAGAAGCGCGGATTGGCCGGGCGCTTGGCCGGCGGGGTCAGGTCTGTCATGGTAGCCTTCCAGCTAAAAGCCCTTCGGTGGGGAAGGGTGTCCCGCCGCCGTGGATAAGGACGGCCCGGCTCTGGCGCAAGCGGAAAAATCGCGATAGTCCGACGCTTGGTCGCGAAAAAGCGACCTTGCCGTTCACTATCGGAAACTCGCGCCCCATGTTCGTCGTCACTCTCCTCACCAACCCCGAAACCCCGGTGCTGGAGCGTGTGACGGTGGAATCCTTGCGCAACGCCTGGGGCGGCGGGGAGGCGCGCTGGCTTGATCCTGGCGTGGCGGCAGAGTTCGACCTTGGGGCGGTGCCGGAGAACCGCTGGGAAGTCTGGGAAGGCCTGCAGGCGCTGCGCATCGACATGGTGGTGCAGCGGGCCGAGGGGCGGAAGAAGCGCTTTTTGATCGCCGATATGGATTCGACAATGATCCGGCAGGAATGCATTGACGAACTGGCCGACGAAGCCGGAGTCGGCGCGCGGGTGGCCGACATCACGGCGCGGGCGATGAATGGCGATCTGGACTTCGAGGGCGCTCTGCGCGAACGGGTCCGGCTGTTGAAAGGCCTGCCAGAAGGCGTGATAGCGCAGGTGCTGCGCGACCGGATCACGCTGATGCCGGGGGGCAAGGTGCTGCTGGCGACGATGAAGGCGAATGGGGCCTACGCGGCTCTGGTCTCGGGCGGGTTCACGGCCTTTACATCGGCCATCGCGGCCACCCTGGGCTTTGACGAAAACCGGGCCAACACGCTGCATGTGGAGGGTGCCAAGCTCACAGGCACGGTGGCCGAGCCGATCCTGGGCAAAGAGGCCAAGCTGCAGGCCCTGAACGAGATCACGGCGCGGTTGGGGATCACCCCGGCTCAGGCGCTGGCCGTGGGGGACGGGGCGAACGACCTGCCGATGCTGCTGGCCGCAGGGACGGGCGTTGCGCTCCACGCCAAGCCGAGGGTGCAGGCAGAGTGCGAGGTGCGGGTGAACCACGGCGACCTGACGGCGTTGCTGTATCTGCAGGGCTATTCACGCGCGGAGTTTATCGAATGATCGTTCGTAATGCTGCCTCGGCAGATGCCGCCGGAATGACTGCGCTCTTGAATGCCGTGATTGCCGTAGGCGGAACGACGGCGCACGAGACACCGATGACGACTGCCGAAGTGCAGGAACACTTCATCGACGGGCTGGGTGTGCTGTCCTCGGTCCTGGCGGAGGAAGAGGGCAGGGTCATCGGCTGGCAGTCGGTAGGCTGGTGGCACGACGATCCACATATCGGCACCTTTGTCCGTCCCGGGCTGCAGGCCAAAGGTGTCGGTTCCGCCCTTTTCGCGGCGACACTGGCCGAACTTCGCGGCGGGGATGTCGACCGCATCATCGCCTGGATTAGGGCCGACAATGTGCCGGGGCTGGCCTACTATGCGCGGATCGGCTTTCGCGATATCGGCGGCGATCCGGACTTTGCCTTGAAGGACGGCCGGATCGTGGGACGGGTCCACCGCCGGTTCGATCTTGTTTGAAGTCGCGACCCACCTGGCCCTGCTTCTGATCCTTGCGGCCTTCCTCGCTGGCTTTGTCGACAGCATTGCGGGCGGGGGTGGGCTGATCACGGTCCCAGCGCTGTTGCTCGCCGGGGCCTCGCCGGTCGAGGCGCTGGCGACGAACAAACTGCAGGGGACCTTCGGGGCGGGGACGGCGATGTTGGCCTATGCCCGGGCGGGGCATGTCCGGCCGCAGGATCAGCTGGGAATGGCGGCCATCAGTGCACTGGCCGGTGCCTTGGGCGCGCTGGTGGCGCATCTGATCCCGGCCGAAGCCTTGCGGATCATCATGCCCGTCGTGCTGATCGGGGTTGCTGCCTTCTTCGCGCTGAAGCCGGGGTTGACGGACGATGCACGGGCCGAGCGGGTGAAGCCTGCCGTCTTTGCCGTCACGGCGGTGCCGCTGATTGCTGCCTATGACGGCTTCTTCGGACCCGGCACGGGGTCCTTCTTCATGATGGGCTTCGTCCTTCTGGCAGGCTACGGCGTGCTGAAGGCGACGGCGCATACCAAGATGCTGAACTTTGCGTCGAACCTTGGATCTCTTGCGGTTTTCGTCTTCTCTGGCGCGACGTGGTGGGGCATCGGACTTGCGATGGCGCTGGGGCAGGTCGCCGGGGCCTCGCTTGGGGCGCGGGTCGCGATGCGGGTCGGAGCACGGGCGATCAAGCCGCTTCTGGTCGTCACGTCCACAGCGATGGCCCTGCGGCTTTTGTGGCAGGCCTGGGGCTAAAGCCCCCAGTCGGCGGACTGCATTTCGCGCAGGCGGCTCGCGGTGCGTTCGAATTCGAACGAGCCTTCGCCCTCGATGTAAAGCCTTTCGGGAGCTTCGGCGGCAGAGGCGATGAGGCGGACCTTCGCCTCATACAATGCGTCGATCAGGATGACGAAGCGTTTCGCCTCGTTGTAGTTGGCGGATGACAGCTGCGGGATGTCCTCCAGGATCAGCACCCGGACCGCGCGGGCGATGGCAAGGAAGTCGGCAGGCCCCAGGGGTTTCGAACAGAGATCCCAGAAGCTGGCCCGGGCGATGCCATTGGCAAAGCGGGGCAGCGTGACCTGGCGTGCGTTCACCTCCAGCACCAACGGCTGATCGGCAGCGCCTCCGGTAAGGTCGGTCCAGATCGCGGCAATTGCGGCTGCGGCGGTGCGGGCGGGGTGGAAGTAGACCTGCGCGCCAGCCAGCCGGTGCTGGCGGTAGTCGGTCGGGCTTTCCAGTTCCACGACCGATAGCCGGTCTTCCAGCATGGCGATGAAGGGCAGAAACAGCGCGCGGCTGAGGCCGTCCTTGTAAAGGTCGATGGGCGGGCGGTTCGAGGTGGTGACAATGACCACCCCGGCGGCGAAGAGCTTCTCGAACAGCCGCCCGACGATCATTGCATCGGTGATGTCGCTGATCTGCATCTCGTCGAAGGCCAGCAGCCGCACATCGCGGGTGATGTCTTCGGCGACGGGGGAAAGCGGGTCCTCGACCCCGCGCCCCCGGGCGGCGTGCATGCCTTTGTGGACCGATTGCATGAAGGCGTGGAAATGGACCCGGCGCTTGTGCGGGATGTCGGTGGCTTCGGAGAAGATGTCCATCAGCATCGACTTGCCGCGCCCGACGCCACCCCAGAGGTAAAGGCCCTTCGGCGGCGTGATCGGCTTGGCGAAAAGCCCGGCAAACAGGCCGACGCGGCGGGTGGCGTTGGCTTCCAGCCAGGCGCGGAGGTCTTCAAGCCGGGGCAGGACCGCATGCTGAGCGGGGTCGGCCCTGAGTTGGCCAGCGGCCACGCGGGTCTCGTAGATCTCGGTCAGGGTGTGCCGCATGGGGCAGGTTTAGCCGGGGCTTGGCGCCAAGGAAAGTGCGACGGACGGTGACGGCGGCATCAGACCTCGACCACCGCGCATTCCCGCAGAAGTCGCATCACATCTTCGGGGCGGCAAAGCTGGGTCGCGTCCGTGGTGACGGCGGCAGAGGCGGCGGCAGAGCCCATCGCCAGCGCCTCGGCATTGGTCTGGCCTTGAGCGAGCGCCAGGACGAAAGCCGCGACAAAGCTGTCGCCCGCGCCGACGGTGGACTTGACCTTCACCTTGGCGGCCTTGGCGAACAACTTCTGGTCCTTGTCGGCCAGCACGTTGCCTTCGGCTCCGCGCGCGATGATGACGATCTTGGCCACGCCACGGTGAACCAGCGACTGGGCGAACGCTGCCGTGTCGGACAGCGTTGGCAGCGGCTTTCCCGCCAGATCCTCGCCCTCGGGTCCGTCCATGCGCAAGACCTCAAGGCCCAGGATCGGGTGGCGCACGGCTTCGGTCAGGGTGGAGCCTGAGGTGTCGAGGACGACGCGGGTTTCCGGCATCGAGGCCGCAAGCTGCGCGGGGAAATCGACCGGCACGCCGGGG
>JBGSVS010000219.1:0-4040 GCA_041752895.1 Tabrizicola sp. | reverse complement strand
GACCCGGTTTCGGCGCGCGCCCAGGACCAGATCGTTTCAAGGCGCGCGATGTCGGCCAGAACCGCGTCGGTGGGGGCGCTGTCTTGATAGCTGACGCGCAGGTTCATCGGGCAGGCATTGCGCAGGGCGGTAAAGCCTGCGTGCATTTCGGCGGCCAGAACGCGGGCGATGGCGCGGGCCTTGGGATCGGCAGGCCAGAGACCGGCCTCGGGGTGGCGGGTGGCCAGTTCTTCGGCGATGGCGATGGTTTCGGGGACAACCGTGCCATCGGGCGTGCGCATGGTGGGGGCGGTGCGGGCGGGGAAGTAGTCGCGCAGGACGGTGGCAAGTTCGTCGGTATAAAGCCGTGCGGTGTGGATTTTGGCGGGAATGCCGAAGGCATCGAACAGAAGCCAGCCCCTTAGGGACCAACTGGAATAGGCGCGGTCGCCGATCACGAGATCATAGGTCATTTGTGCTGTCCTTTCTATGGCGGGGCATATGATCTGCACCGGGGCGGATCGGGAAGTGTTGATGTCTGCGCTGTGTCATCACGGAAGGTGATTGACGCTGGGCACTGTCCACCGGGTGCCATCATGGGCAAGGCAGGTGACGGAGAGGTTGTCGATGCGCTGGGCCAGCGCCTGATGGGGGGTCAGGCCTGCCGCGCGTTGATACTGCGTCAGGATCACGCCGAAATGGGCGACGATGATGATGTCTGGGCGAGGTGGCAGACGGCCGACCGCCGCTTCAACCCGCGCCGCCGCCTGAAGCCAGCTTTCACCGCCGGGGGGGGCGGTGTGGCCCGGGTCCTCCCAATAGCGGCGGCTGAGGTCGGGCCAGCGTTCGGCAACTTCGGCAAAGCCAAGGCCGTCCCAGTCGCCGAAATGGAACTCGCGCAGGTCGGGGTCGTGGGGCAGGCGGGGGCGGTTCTGGCTTAGCGCGTCTGCAGTCGCGGCAGCGCGGATCAGGTCCGAGGAGATGACGGGGACGTTCGCCGGAAGATGGGCGTTCAGCCGAACGAGCGCCTCGGTATCCGACAGGTCGGCCGGAATGTCGCGCCACCCGGCGAAGGCCTTGGCATGCGTGGGGCCGTGGCGGACAAGCCAGAGCCGCGTCACGGCAGCGTGCCCTTCAGCACCATCGGCAGCACGGCAATCACCGTCACCACCAGCCCGGCCTGATGGGCCAGCCGCTGGTTCAGGCGACCCTGTTCGTCGCGAAACCGGCGGGCCAGCGCGTTTTCGGGAACGATTCCCCAGCCGGTTTCGTTGCTGACGATGACGACCGGGGCCAGACAGCTGGCAAGCGCGTCCAGAAGACGGGTGGTCTCAGCGGGCAGGTCGTGGTCGGCAAGGAGGTGGTTCGTCAGCCACAGTGTCGCGCAATCTACCAGGACGGCCTCATCCTGCGAGGCCGATGCCAGCGCGGCGGC
Source organism: Tabrizicola sp. (assembly GCA_041752895.1). Lineage (GTDB taxonomy): Bacteria > Pseudomonadota > Alphaproteobacteria > Rhodobacterales > Rhodobacteraceae > Tabrizicola. The sequence goes on along the minus strand of JBGSVS010000219.1, from coordinate 2,626 downwards.
AAGGTTCAGCGGGGCCTCGACGGTGGTCCAGTTGCCCCCCCGGTCGCGCTGGTGCTGGGCGATGCGGGCGCGCATCTCGTCATCCCAGGCCTCGGCAGTGGCAATGTAACGGCGGGGCCGGCCGGTTCCGGTCACAAGACCTTCGGCAAAGCGGGATTTTCCCGACCGGGCACCGCCGATGACAAGGGACAGGGGCGGAAGTGATCCGATCACGGACAAGCCTCGTAGAAAGGGAAAGAACAGGCAGAAACGCCGCGTAACGTCGATCAGGAGGGTGTCATGGCACTTGACGGATATACCGACCTAAACGTGTCACGCCAAGCGATGAAGGCGGAACTTCTGGATGCCGAGACCGAGTTGCGTCTTGCCCGGGCCTGGCGGGACCATCGCGACGAACGCGCGCTGCACCGGCTGATCACGGCTTACATGCGGCTGGCGATCAGCATGGCGTCGAAGTTCCGCCGCTATGGCGCGCCGATGAACGACCTGATTCAGGAAGCGAGCCTTGGCCTGATGAAAGCGGCCGACAAGTTCGACCCCGAACGCGGCGTGCGGTTTTCCACCTACGCGGTCTGGTGGATCAAGGCGTCGATCCAGGACTACGTGATGCGCAACTGGTCGATGGTGCGCACCGGGTCCACCTCCAGCCAGAAGGCGCTGTTCTTCAACCTGCGCCGGGTGCAGGCCAAGCTGGAGCGTGAAGCCGGGCAGCGCGGGGAAGTGCTGGACCAGCACCAGCTGCGTCAGATGGTTGCCGCCGATATCGGCGTGCCGGTACATGATGTCGAGATGATGGAAGGGCGGCTTTCTGGGTCGGACTATTCGCTGAACGCCACGCAATCCTCGGACGAGGACGGTCGCGAATGGATTGATGCGCTGGAGGACGAAGGCCAGCAGGCCGCCGAGGTGGTCGAAACCTCGCATGACAAAGAGCGGCTGCGCGATTGGCTGGTCAAGGCGATGCAGGGCTTGAACGCGCGCGAACGCTATATCATGGCCGAACGCAAGCTGAAGGACGAGGGCCGCACACTGGAGTCTTTGGGCGAAGAGCTTGGCCTGTCCAAGGAACGCGTGCGCCAGCTGGAGGCAGCCGCTTTCGCCAAGATGCGCCGCAGCCTGGAGACCCAGTCGCGCGAGGTGCGGCACTTCCTGGCCTAAGTTGCGGTCACCTACGACGACTTTGGCTGGACAGAGGCACCCGACTGGCGGACCATCCAGTCGAGTATGGGGGTGCCGATGAAAGTCACCAGTCCGCTAAGGCTCACGCCTGCCCACATTGCCCGCGTCCACCGCACCGTCGTCGATGCCGGTCCTGCCCCAAGTGTGGAACAGCAGACAGACGCCGATTATGCCGGGTGGGTCGGGCGCATCTTGCACGACCATCCGGCCCCAGGCCGACCCATCCAGCTTTTCGCTTACGGATCGCTGATCTGGAAACCCGAGATCGAGCATCGGGCAGAATGTCCAGCCGTAGCAAAGGGTTGGCACCGGGCGTTCTGTTTGCGGATGCACCGCTTTCGGGGTTCGCCCGAACAACCCGGGCTGATGATGGCGCTGGACCGGGGCGGACAATGCCGGGGGGTCATCTACGAGTTGCCGCCCGAGGACCCCGCGACGCAGCTGGACCGGCTGTTCCGGCGCGAGTTCACGGTGAAGCCGATCAATTCGATGCCGCGCTGGTTGCTGGTGCAGACGCCCAACGGGCCGTTGCAGGCGTTGGGGTTCGTGATGAACCGGGCATCGCCCTATTACGCCGGGCGCCTGCCACCCGAGGAGGTCGCGCGCACGCTTTCCCAAGCCTGCGGCCATTGGGGGACCGGGGCGGAGTATCTGCTGAACACGGTGACGCAGCTTGACGCGCGGGGCATCCGCGATGCTGGCCTGTGGCGGCTGCAGGCCCTGGTGGCCGAGGAGATTGAGCGAATGAACGGCTGACTGCCGCAAGCCCGGGGAGTTGAAGTTGCGGCGTCGCGCCCCTACACCTTGGGCCTGACCCCAACGGAGGGCCTGGGCCCATGCTGGCAGGCAAGCGCATTCTTCTGATCATCGGCGGCGGGATCGCGGCCTACAAGACGTTGGAGCTGATCCGGCTGATCCAGAAGGCGGGCGGGTCGGTGACCCCGGTCCTGACGCGGGCAGGGGCCGAGTTCGTGACGCCCTTGTCGGTGGGGGCTCTGGCGAAGTCGAAAGTGCATGAGGCGCTGTTCGACCTGACGTCCGAGGCCGAGATGGAGCATATCGAACTGTCTCGTTCGGCGGACCTGTTGGTCGTGGCCCCGGCGACGGCGGACCTGATGGCCAAGATGGCGGGCGGGCGGGCGGATGATCTGGCCTCGACCCTTCTGCTGGCGACGGACAAGCGAGTGCTGGTCGCGCCTGCGATGAACGTGCGGATGTGGCAGCATCCGGCGACGCAGCGGAACCTTGCGGTGCTACGGTCGGACGGGGTGCTGATGGTCGGCCCGGATGAGGGCGAGATGGCCTGTGGAGAATATGGCCCCGGTCGGATGGCCGAGCCTGCGGCGATTGTCGAAGCCATTGGTGCGGGTTTGGGCGGGGGGCCGCTGGCGGGCCGGCATGTGATCGTGACCTCGGGGCCGACGCATGAACCGATTGATCCGGTGCG
>JBGSVS010000218.1:0-6902 GCA_041752895.1 Tabrizicola sp. | reverse complement strand
GGCGACCTGATCCCGGTGCAGGCGCAACCGGGCCTTGCCGACGGGCGGCTTGTCCAGCTGGGCATCCGTCCGGAACACGCGACGCTGACTGCGCCCGGCCATGGCCGCGTCGACGCCCGGATCGAAAGCATCGAAGAGCTTGGTGCCGCACGGCTGTGCAACCTGATGGTCGATGACATCCCGTTCAGCCTCTTGACCGAGGCAAGGCCCGCCCTGGCAGCCGGAGACAACGTCGGCCTTGGTTTTGCCGTTGATCGCAGTCATCTTTTCGACGGAGAGACCGGTCGTCGCATTGGCCGTGAGGTGGAGACCCGGGCGGAGGTCAAGGCGGACAGCGCTTCAAGCTGAGACCGCGCGTCAGCTGCCGACAATCTTCGCCATCGCGCGACCTGCGTCCTGAACGTCTCCGCGTTCGATGGCCCGAATAAGCGCCTCATAGGGTTGGGCAAGGCCGGGGGCGAGGCCCTCAGCGGGCGGCTGACGATCCTTGTCGAGACGGCCAAGGACGGTGCTGACCACCCCAAATTCCAGAATCGCCGATGCCGCGCGGAGGAAGGGGTTGCCGGAGGCCTCGGTCACGACACGGTGGATCTCGAACTCGGCCATGGCAAAGGGTTCGGGCTGGTGCGACATCACCATGCGCTGGTTGAGCCAGTAGTTCAGGAGGCGGACGTGTTCGGCCTCGCGGTGCTGGGCGGCCAGGGCGGCGGCCTGTAGTTCCAGGCTTTCGCGGATCGTCTGGAAATGGGCAAGGAAGGCAGGCGAGGGGTTGCTGTCAAGCTTCCAGGCCAGAATCTGGCGGTCAAAGAGGTTCCAGCGCGACTGGGGCAGGACGCGTGTGCCGACCTTGGGGCGGGCTTCGACCAGGCCCTTGGCCTCCAGCGTCTTCAGCGCCTCACGCAGCACGGTCCGCGACACGCCGAAGCGGTCCATCATCTCGGCGTCGCCCGGCAGGCTGGACCCCACGGGCATGTCGCCGGAGACGATGGCGCGGCCGACCTCGTTGATGACGTAGGAATGGTAATTCCGCGCCTCGGGACGCCCGGAGAGCGTTCGGATCAGGCTCCCGGGTTCGCTCATTGCACTGTGTCCAAGGTCCTACGTTCGGCCGTGATTACGATCTGCGGGGCCCAGCCCGAAAGACCAGCCGTTGCAACACGATGAACATAAACAAAAGCACACCGACCACAATCTTGGTCCACCAGCTGGACAAGGTTCCGTCAAAGACGATGTAGGTCTGCACCAATCCCTGCAGCATGACGCCGATGAAGGTGCCGGCGACAAAGCCGTAGCCGCCGGTCAGAAGCGTGCCGCCGATGACGACGGCGGCGATGGCGTCAAGTTCCACTCCGAGCGCGTTCAGCGAGTATCCGGCGGAGGTGTAAAGCGAGAAGACCACCCCGGCGAGGCCGGCAAGAAAGCCCGACAGCGCGTAGATCGAGATCGTGGTGCGGGCCACGGGAACGCCCATCAGCGCTGCAGAGGTCTCGGACCCGCCAAGCGCGTAGACGTTCGAGCCAAAGCGGGTGCGGTGGGCCAGAAGGATCGCCAGCGCGAAGGCTGTCAGCATGATGATGCCAACCACCGTCAGGCGGCCGCCGCCGGGCAGCAGGATGTAGCTTTTCTGGACGGCGGTGTAGAACGAGTGCTCGATCCCGATGCTGTCGGGCGACAGGACCGAGGCCCCGCCGCGCGCGAGGAACATGCCCGCAAGGGTGACGATGAAGCTGGGCACCTTCAGATAGTGGATCGCGGCACCCATGATGGCCCCGAAGCCGGTGGAGACGGTCAGGGCGATGGCGAAGGCGACCAGTGGGTGGAGTTCGAACCACATGATCAGGACGGCGACAAGGACAGTCGTGAAGCCGATCACCGCGCCGACGGAAAGGTCGATGCCGCCCGACAGGATCACGAAGGTCATGCCGACAGCGGCGATGCCAAGGAAGGCATTGTCGGTCAGGAAATTGCCCAGCACCCGGGTCGACAGCATGTTGGGGTGCTGCAGGACCGCCAGCATGTAGGCGAAGAGGAAGATCAGGGCGGTCGCCAGCAGGGGGCGCAGGCTGCGGGTCATTTATGGGCTCCGGGCAGGCGGCGGAAGATCCGGGCCGACAGCGGCGATTGCAGGACGAGGATCACGATGATGACGGCGGATTTGACCACGAGGTTGAATTCGGGGGAGAAGCCCGAGATCAGGATGCCGGTGTTCATCGCCTGGATGATCATCGCGCCAAGAACGGCCATCGGGATGGAAAAGCGCCCGCCCATCAGCGATGTGCCCCCGATGACCACGGCGAGGATCGCGTCAAGCTCCAGCCAGAGGCCCGCGTTGTTGGCGTCGGCCCCGCGGATGTCTCCGGCGACGATCAGACCCGAGATGGCGGCGCAGAACCCGGCGAAGGTGTAGACGATCAGAAGCAGCGCCCCGGCGGACAGCCCCGCAAATCGCGCGGCCGAGCGGTTGACGCCCACCGCCTCGATCAGAAGGCCAAGGGCGGTGCGTCGGACGATCAGCGTGGCGGCGATCATCAGAAGGGCCGCGATGACCACCGGCATCGGCAGGCCGAGGAAGGACCCGGTGCCGATGAAGATCAGGACGGGATCGGCGAAGGTGACGATGGTGCCTTCGGTTATCAGCTGGGCAAGGCCGCGACCCGCGACCATCAGGACGAGGGTGGCGATGATCGGCTGGATATCCAGCAGCGTGACGAGGATGCCGTTCCAAAGCCCGCAGAGAAGCCCGGTGCCAAGGGCGGCAAGGACCGCGACCGGGGCCGAGACTCCGTTGGTGACGAGGGTGGCGGCTGTCGCCCCAGAGATCGCCATGACCGCGCCGACCGACAGGTCAACGCCCTTGGTCGCGATGACCATGGTCATGCCGATGGCAAGAATGGCAACAGGCGCGCCCCGGTTCAACACGTCGATCAGGCTGCCGAAGAAGCGGCCGTCTTGCCAGGTTACGGTGAAGAAGCCGGGGAACAGCGCCCAATTGACCAGCAGGACTGCGGCCAGCGCGATGACTTGCGGGCGGGTGAAGAACTGCGCCAGCGGACGCTGCCGGGGCAGGGGCGGCTGGGTGGTGGGTCTGAGATCGACGATGGGGCGGGTCACGGGTGGGCCTCTTTTGGCGTTCCGGCGATGGCCTGGACAATGGCGTCGGGGGCGATGTCGTCGCCGTCAAGCTCGGCCACCATCTCGCGGTCGCGCATGACGACGATGCGGTTGGAATAGGCGACGACTTCGTCCAATTCCGAGGAGATGACGAAAAGGGCGAGACCTTCTTCGCGCAAGCGGTTGATGGTGCGGACAATTTCGGCATGGGCGCCGACGTCGATGCCGCGCGTGGGCTCATCCAGGATCAGGAAGGTCGGGTCGATGGCCAGCCAGCGGGCGAGGATCACCTTCTGCTGGTTGCCACCCGAGAGAAGCTTGACTGGCATGTCATGGTCGGCGGCACGGATGTCCAGCGCCTCGGCATAGCGACCGGCGAGTTCGACCTGATCCTCGCGGTTCAGGGCCTTGAACCAGCCGAGCTTGGCTTGCAGGGCGATGATGATGTTCTCGCGGACCGAAAGGTCGCCGAAGATGCCGTCAAGCTTGCGGTCTTCGGGGCAGAAGCCGAAACCGGCGGCAACGGCCTGGGCGGGGTTGCGGATGGTGACGGGCTGGCCGTCGACGGTGATCTGGCCGCCGTCGCTGGTGTCGACGCCGAACATCAGGCGGGCGACTTCGGTACGACCGGAGCCCAGGAGGCCTGCGACGCCGACGACCTCGCCTTCGTGGACGGAAAGGTCGAAGGGGGCCATGCCCTTGCGCCCGATGCCTTGGAACTGGACGCGGACCGCGCCCTTGGGGCCGCCGGAAAGGGCCGAGGGATGGTGGTCGAAGGCCACGTCCTTGCCCAGCATCATGCGGACGACGTCGGTGGTGTTCAGCGTGTTCAGGGCCTGGGTCGCGACCCGTTTGCCGTTGCGGAGGATCGTGACGCGGTCAGCAAGCTCGAACACCTGATCCAGGAAATGGGTGATGAAGATGATCGCCAGGCCCTTGGCCTTCAGGCTGCGGACGACGTCGAACAGGCGCTGGACTTCGTTGCGGTCAAGGCTGGCGGTGGGCTCATCGAGGACGAGGACCTTGCCGGAGAGTTCCACCGCGCGGGCGATGGCGACGATCTGTTGGACGGCGACGGAGTATTCGGAAAGCTCGGCGCGGACGTCGATGTCAAGGCCGTAGCGGCTTAGGACGTCCTTGGCCGCGGCGTCGATGCGCCTGCGGTCGACCATGCCGAACCGGGTGGGCTGGCGGCCGAGGAAGAGGTTTTCGGAGACCGAGCGGTTCGGCAGGAGGTTGACCTCCTGGTAGACCGTGCCGATGCCATAGCTCTGGCCGTGCAGGGGGTCGCGCAGAGTGATAGGCTGGCCTTCAAGCAGAAGCTCGCCGCCGTCGGGCTGGTAGGCTCCGGTCAGGATCTTGATCAGGGTGGACTTGCCCGCGCCGTTTTCGCCAAGAAGCGCGTGAACCTCGCCTGCGCTGGCGGAGAAGTCGACGGTGTCCAGGGCGCGGTGCTGGCCGAAGATCTTGACGATCCCGCGTGCTTCCAGGACTGGCTTCATGTCGGTCATTGTGGTCCCTCCCTCGCAAACTGTCGGCCGAACGCGCGGATAATGCAATTCCGCCGGACGAAGCCCCTCAGCTTCGCCCGGCGGCGCCTTGACGAGGAAACCTAGTAGCCAAGGCCTTTGCGGCGGTCGTATTCGCCCTGCGGGTCATCCGCGGGGGTGTAAAGCTTCGACTCGGTGATGATGAACTTCTCGGGCGCGGTGCCCCCGTTCAGATAGGCGTCAAGCGCTGCAAACGCCGGACCTGCCATGTTCGGGGTCAGCTCGACCGTGGCGTTGGCTTCACCGGCGACCATCGCGGCGAAGATATCAGGAACGGCGTCGATCGAGACGACGAGGATGTCGGTCCCGGGCTTGAGGCCCGCGTCCTTGATCGCCTGGATCGCGCCCACGGCCATGTCATCGTTGTGGGCATAGACGGCGCAGATGTTCTTGCCGCCGTCTTCGGCCTTGATGAAGCCTTCCATGACTTCCTTGCCCTTGGAGCGGGTGAAGTCGCCGGTCTGGCTGCGAGTGATGACGAGGTTGGCTTTGCCAGCCAGTGCCTCTTCAAAGCCCTGCTTGCGGTTGATCGCGGGCGACGAGCCCACGGTACCTTGCAGTTCGACCACGTTGCACTGCTTGTCGCCAACGGCATTGACCAGCCATTCGCCAGCGACGCGGCCTTCCTTGACCTGGTCAGAGGCGACCGAGGTCAGGTACAGGTCTTCCGGGCCTTCGATGCCGCGGTCCAGAAGCACGACGGGAATGCCCGCTTCCTTGGCTTCGGTCAGCACTTCTTCCCAGCCGGTGGCCACAACGGGGGCAACCAGGATCGCGTCAACGCCCTGGGCGATGAAGCCGCGGATCGCCTTGATCTGGTTTTCCTGCTTTTGCTGCGCGTCCGCAAATTTCAGGTCGATGCCCAGTTCGGCGGCAACGGCCTTGGTGACGCTCGTCTCAGCCGCGCGCCAGCCGGATTCGGACCCGATCTGCGAGAAACCGATGACTTTGCCCTGAAGTCCCTCGGCATAAGCTGCCGACAGCAACAAGCCGGCCAATCCCGCGCCAAGCGCGAGAGTCTTGATAAGCTTCATGTTTTCCTCCCATTGGAAACTTGGCCACGCTCCTCAGAGTGGCTGGGCGACTTTAGCAAAAGTAATACTATATACAAGTGGGAGTTTCTTGCGCCTCGTCTTTCCTGAAATCCGGACCTAGCGCCGCCAGACCACCGCATTCTCGTGCCGCAGAATCTGCTGCTGCATCGCGTCGAAGGACTGCACCACGAAATCGGCAAAGGCGGCGGCAGCCGGGTTGGTCGGCGGTCCCATGACGCGCAGGATACCGAGGTGGCGCTGTGGTTGCGGGATGTCCACGGGCAGGACGGCGATGCGGTTCTGCTTGCGCTCGGCAAACCAGACCGAAAAGGGCAGCACGGCCAGGGCATCGGTTTCGGACATGTAGTTGATCACCGACAGAAGCGAGCCCCCCGAATAGCGGATGTCGAGGTCAACCGACCCCAGCGACGAACGGATGGCAAAGAGGTCGGCCAGGAGCGGCGAGCCGGGCAGGGGGGCGACCCAGGGGAAACGGCCGAGATCGTTGGTGGCCAGGCGTTTGGCGTGCTGCAACGGATGACCCGCCCGGCAGCAGACGACGTTGCGGGCAGGCAGGATCGCGGTGAAGGCCAGGCCCTCGGGTTGGCCCGATGTGCCAAGCGGCACGATGCCAAGGTCCAGCTGATCGGCGCGGAGGCCCTGGCCCACCTCGGTCAGGTTTCCGTAGCTTTGCTGGACATCAACATCCGGGTGGTGGTTCTGGAAGGCGGCGATGATCCGGCTGATCATTGCGTCCATGAAGAAGGGAACGCCGCAGACCCGGACCAGCCCCCTAGTGCCGCGCAGAAGGCTTTGGACTGCTTCCGTGGCGCGGCGGCTTTCGATCAGGATCCGGCGGCCATGCGCGGCAAGCTGGACGCCAAGCGGGGTTGCCTGCAGCGGCCTGCGGTCGCGGATGAAAAGCGGCTTGCCGACCCGCGCTTCAAGTTGCGCAAGCGAGCGTGACAGCGCGGGCTGCGACAAGCCCAGTGCTGCAGCACCCTTGCTGACGCTGCCAGCGTCGACCACGGCGGAAAGCTGGATCAGGTGGGATTCGGACAGCTTCATAACACAATGGTATATTGATCTTCGAAGAAGTCATCAGCCGCATGCTGTTCCCCCCATAGTGTCGAAGATGCAGGGGGGAACCGGCATGGACGGCAGCGGCACCGGATCGGACGGGCAGGGAGGCAGCGCCGAGCAGCGG
>JBGSVS010000217.1:0-5695 GCA_041752895.1 Tabrizicola sp. | reverse complement strand
GAGCTTTACGCAGCCGTGGCCGCGCTGGTCCCTGCCCCGCCGCCCGCAACCGACCGCACCGAGGAAGCATCGGGTTGAAACCGGCAGGCGGGAGTGGTTTGAGAGGGTGGAATTGCGGGAGGCAGGCATGGACGCGGATTTCCTGATTATCGGAGGCGGCATCGCCGGGATTTCGGCAGCTGCGCGGATGTCCCTGCTGGGGTCGGTCATCGTGCTGGAGGCCGAAGACGCGCTGGCGCACCACGCGAGTGGACGGTCGGCCGCGCTTTATGTGCCGCAATATGGCGCAGCCCCAGTTGTCGGTTTGTCCGTGGCTTCGGGCGACTACTTCCGGTCGCAAGCGGGGGTTCTGTCGCCGCGTGGAATGCTCTTGGTGGCCAAGGCCGATGCCCGTGAGGCATTCGAGCACGATCTGGGCGCAATGGCCTTCGACCGGATCAGCGTCAAGGAGGCGCAAGGGTTCGTGCCGATCCTGAACCCCGATGTGGTCGCCATGGCGGGCTATGCCGGCGCTGCCGAGGATCTCGATACCGACCTCTTGTTCCAGGGCTTTGCGCGCGAGGCCAAAGGGCGTGGCGCGCAGATCCTGACCAAGGCGAAAGTGACGGCAATCAGCAAGGACGGGGCCGGTTGGCGGGTGGACAGTGCCGCGGGCACCTTCACGGCGCGGACGGTGGTCAATGCGGCGGGGGCCTGGGTCGATGAGGTGGCGAAGATGGCCGGGGTGCGCCCACTTGGCTTCACGCCCTATCGCCGGTCGATGGCGCGCATTCCGGCACCCGGGGGGCATGACGTCAGCAGCTGGCCCGCGTTCGACGGCCCAGGCGAGAGCTGGTACGCCAAGCCCGATGCGGGGGCGCTGATCGTCAGTCCGGCCGAGGAAGACCTGATGGAGCCGCACGACGCCTGGGCCGACGACATGGTGCTGGCCGAGGGCCTCGCGCGGTATGAAGAGATGGTGACCGAACCGGTGACGCGGCTTCTGTCCAGCTGGGCGGGATTGCGGACCTTCTCACCGGACCGGGTGCTGGTCATCGGTCCGGACGTCGGTGAGCCGTCGTTCTTCTGGCTGGCAGGCCAGGGCGGCTATGGGTTCCAGACCAGTGCGGCGGCCAGTCAGCTGGCGGCGGACCTGATCGGCGGGCGGGTGCCAGCGCTGGACGCAAGCTTGGTGGCGCAGCTGGCTCCGGCCCGGTTCGGTTGACCCACGTCAAGGCGCGTCATCCGGCCCCCGTGCGAAGCGGTGGGCCAGAAGAACGGAGACCGCCATGACTGAACCCTATGCCACGAAGATTAGCGACATGCGCAAGGAACTGCGCGCCTTGAACGCCTTGGTCCCGGAAGCGGCCAAAGGCTTTGGCGCGCTGTCCAAAGGGGTCAAGGAGAACGGCCCCCTGGGCGTGAAGGAGAAGGAGTTCATAGCGCTTGGGATGTCAGTGATCCTGCGCTGCGAACCCTGTATCCACTTTCACGTCGAGGCGCTGATGAAGGCGGGCGCCACTCGTGAGGAACTGGGTGATGTCCTTGCCATGGCGGTGCAGATGGGTGGCGGACCCGGGCTGATGTATGCCGGGCACGCGCTGGCCTGCTGGGACGAATTGGCCGCCGTCTGAATCTGCGACGGAAGCAAAGCCTGGGCGCGTATCACATGTACAAACCTTTGAAGGAGTATACATGATGAAACGCACTCTCTCTTTTGCGGCCCTGACCCTGGCGCTTTCCGGTGGGGCTTTTGCCCAGACGGGCAATCCCGGCGCGCACTTCGTGCAGAACTGGGACGATGACGGCGACGGGGTCGTCTTGCTGGAAGAGGCGCAAATCAAGCGCGACAACCTCTTCACCACCTTCGATGCAGACGAGGACGGCAGGCTGACGCCCGAAGAATATGCCGCCTTCGACGAGATGCGGGTCGCCGATCAGGACGCGATGCGGGAAGAGATGGGGAAAATGGCCGGTGAGGGCATGGGTCAGGGCAAAGGCATGGGGCAAGGAAAAGGCATGGGGCAGGGCATGGGCCCGGGCATGATGCGGGCTGAAGGTGGCATGAACCGCAGCTTCAACGATACCGACGGCGATGGCTTGGTCTCGCGCGAGGAGTTCGTCAGCCGCACGCCGGACTGGTTCGCGATGATGGACAGCGACGGCGATGGCAAGATCACCGAAGACGACTTCGGCCGCTAAGGTCAGCGGATTTCCCCGCCGGGGCAAATGGGTCTGATGACAGGACCGGCCCCGGCGTGAGAAATTCTTCACATGCATTCGATCCGTGCCCTTGCGCTTGTCCTGCTTTGCTTGCCCCTTGCCGCCTGCGGCTCTCGCTCGGGCAGGAGTGACGCGACCGCGCCGGACGAGATCACGGTGATGAGCGCGAATTTCGCCGACAGCGATCCGACCGACTGGCCGGGGCGGTCACCGGACCGCTATCCGGTGCACGGGATCGACCTGTCGCGGTTCCAGACCCAGGTGGACTGGGGGCAGGCGCGGGCCAATGGGGTGAACTTCGCCTTCATCAAGGCGACCGAGGGCGGCGATCTGGTAGACCCGATGTTCGACAGCCACTGGCGAGGGGCCGGGGCGGCAGGGGTCAAGCGCGGGGCCTACCACTTCTTCTACCATTGCCGCCCGGCAGCCGAGCAAGCGCGTTGGTTCATCCGGCACGTCCCGAGGACCCCCGGCGCGCTGCCGCCGGTCCTGGATCTGGAATGGACGCCCACCAGCCCGACCTGCACGATCCGCCGCGACGGCGCGACAATCCGCGAAGAGGCGCGCATCTTCCTCGACATCCTTGAACGCCATTACGGCCAGCGCCCGCTGATCTACACCACGGTCGATTTCTTCGAAGATACCGAGCTGTGGCGGCTGCAAGGCGTGGAATTCTGGCTGCGGTCAGTCGCCGATCATCCGCATGGTGTCTATGACGGAAACGCCTGGAGCTTTTGGCAATACACCTCGACCGGGGTGGTCCCGGGGATCGCCGGATCGGTCGATATCAACGTCTTTGCCGGGTCGCGTCAGGCCTGGGCGGACTGGATCCAGACACGATCCCTATGACATTCAACCCTGGATTGCCCTATATGTGGCGAAAAGAGATACAATCTGTCGCCAAATGAGCACAGACGCGACGCAGCTTTTGTCATAGCATGCCTTAGTCCTGCCCTGCTTGTTTTCCAGAATCGGGCATCGACCATAGGACGCCCAAGATGAATAAGACGATCCGCATTCTGAAGAAATTGGGTCTTGGCCGCATTCGCAAGGCCGACGAAGACTCGCCGTTCGACAAGCGCCTGAAGAAGGTGACGCGCATCCGCGTGGTCAACCATCACGGCCTTGGTGGCCCGGTGTTCAAAAGCCGACAGCCAGAGACGGAAATCTGAGGCCTGACATCAGGTCGCGCAGCTCCTGTCGGGCGGCGACGTTCGACAGGCTTAACTGATCGACGCCCGTATCCTTGAGATCGAGGAGCGTCAGCCCGCGGGGGAAGAGCTCGCGGAAGATGACGCGTTCCGAAAAGCCGTTCAGCACGCGAAAGCCGATCCGGCGCGACAGTTCCTCCAGCGCCGCGCCGACCTTTTTCTTGTTGTGCATCGCCTGCGCGCCAAGCCGGTTGCGGACGACGATCCAGTCGATTGGGGCCAATCCGCCTTCGGCCCGCGTCTGCCGTGCGGCCCAGACCATTTCCGAATAGATCGACGGCCCCTTGATCCGGCCAGTCAGCCCGTCCATCCGCGCCAAGAGGTCGAAGTCGACGAAACTGTCGTTCAGGGGGGTGATCAACGTATCAGCCAAAGTGTGCGCGACCTGTGACAGGCGCGTGTGGCTGCCGGGGCAGTCGATGACGATATAGTCCTTGTCGGCATCCATCGCCTCGATCGCACGGGTCAGGCGCAGGTCCTGGGCGTTCTCGCCGCCCTTCATCGTCGCGGGGTCTATCTCGGCCAACTCGCGGTAGTCGGGGGTGGGCAGGTCCAGCCCGGACTGCGCGAGGAAGGCGCGGCGGTTCTCGATGTAGCGGCCGAAGGACTTTTGCCGAAGGTCCAGATCCAGCGCGCCAACCCGCTGCCCCAGCCGGGAAAGCGCGGTGGCGACATGCATGCAGGTGGTGGACTTGCCCGAGCCGCCCTTTTCGTTCCCGACGACGATGATCCGCGCCATGCTGTCCCCTGCCTTGCGTCCCGGGGGCTTTCTTATGCGGTGGCAAGAACAGGGGGAAGCGGGATTTCGCCGAAGGGACGGGGCGATTTCTTCGAAGAAATCGTGTCGGAGCCTTTGAAGGCTCCGGTCCGGTGTTTTCGAAAACTCCGGGCGCCCGGAATGGAAAAGGGCGCACCTTGCGGCACGCCCCCAGGGTCATTGCGTCGGCGGGTCTTAGAAACCCAGACCGGCGTATTTGTTCTTGAACTTCGACACGCGGCCGCCGGTGTCCATCAGCTTGGCCGACTGCCCGGTCCAGGCCGGGTGCGCCAGCGGGTCGATGTCCAGCGACATCTGATCGCCCTCTTTGCCCCAGGTCGACCGGGTCGTGTAGGTCGAGCCATCGGTCATCTTGATGGTGATCGTGTGATATTCGGGGTGGGTATCGGCTTTCATCATCCCGCTCCTTATTCGGCTTTGGCTTTGTAAGTGACGTCTTCGGCGATACGGGCCGATTTGCCGCGACGCGAGCGGAGATAGTACAGCTTGGCGCGACGAACCTTGCCGCGACGCACGACCTCGATGCTGTCGATGTTGGTCGAGTAGAGCGGGAACACACGTTCCACGCCTTCGCCGAAGGAAATCTTGCGGACGGTGAACGAGGCCGCGATGGTCGCGCCGCCCTTGCGGCCGATGCAGACGCCTTCATAGGCCTGCACGCGGCTGCGGGAGCCTTCGGTCACTTTGTAGCCGACACGGATGGTATCGCCGGCCTTGAAGTCCGGGATGGTCTTGCCAAGGGAAGCGATCTGCTCCGCCTCGATCTGCGCGATGAGGTTCATGCGCGGTTCCTTTCTTGCCTGCGGTGTTTCCCGCAGAGGTGATGCCGCGCCAGAGCTTCCGGTCTTCGTCCGGGTCCCCCTTGGTTGCCCAAGAAGCCCGCCGCAGGTGGCGCCTGCTTTGTGTGGTCCGCGCCCTGTGCGATGACCCTGCGGAAGAAGGCAGGCAGGCGAAGGGAATCGGGTCCGAAGGGCTGACTGCCCCGGACCGTGCGGCTATAGGGGGAAGGCGGGGTTCGGTCAAGGGGCGCAGGCGTTTCAGCCCCCCCGTTTCTCCCACAGATCCGGGCGGCGGTCGCGGGTCAGGGCCTCGGCCTCGGCGCGGCGCCATTTGGCGATTTCGGCGTGGTTGCCGGATTGCAGGACGGCGGGGATCTCCGCGCCCTCCCAGACAGCGGGACGGGTGTAGTGCGGGTGTTCGAGAAGGCCGTCGGAAAAGCTTTCCTCTTCGGTCGAGGCGGCGTTGCCGAGGACGCCGGGGATCAGGCGGACGATGGCATCCAGCATGGCCTGCGCCGCGATCTCGCCCCCGGTCAGGACGAAGTCGCCAAGCGAGATTTCCTCGACCTGGTGGTGGTCGAGGACGCGCTGGTCGACGCCCTCGAACCTGCCGCAAAGCAGCGTCAGGCCCTGCGCCTGCGACAGGCGGCGGGCGGTGGCTTGCGTGAAAGGTGCGCCGCGGGGAGAGAGGTAGATCACTGGCCAGCGCGCGCGGTCGGGCGGCG
>JBGSVS010000216.1:0-3331 GCA_041752895.1 Tabrizicola sp. | reverse complement strand
CGCCGCCGCTTCTTGCGCCCGGGCTCGCCATCGCCCGCCGCAGCCGCAGCCGCCCGGACCTCGTCCGAGACCTCGGCCTCCTCGGCCTCGTCCTCGACCAGATCGTCGACGACATCCACGTCGTCCTCTTCCCACTCCTCGACCGGCGCGCCCATCAGCCCGGCATGACCCGAAACGACCGGGCCCTCCGGCACAGCGCGCAACGCGGTCTTGAACTTCTCGATGGAATAGTCGGGGCTGACCATCACCGGGTCCGCCTCGATCCGCACGGCCATGCCGTAGCGCGCCTCGATCAGTGCCACATGCTCGCGCTTGGCGTTGAAGAGGTAGTTCACGATCCCCACAGGCGCCTTCAGCAACACCTCCTTCGACCGCTTCCGCGTCCCCTCTTCCTCCAGCGCCCGCAGCACCTGCAACGCCATGCTGTCATCGCTGCGAATAAGCCCCGTGCCATGGCAATGCGGGCAGGGCTGAGTCGTGGACTCCAGCATCCCCGGCCGCAACCGCTGACGGCTCATCTCCAGCAAGCCGAACCCGCTGATCCGGCCGACCTGGATCCGCGCCCGGTCGGTCTTCAGCTTGTCCTTCAGCCGCTTCTCGACCGTGGCGTTGTTGCGCCGCTCTTCCATGTCGATGAAGTCGATCACGATCAGGCCCGCAAGGTCACGCAGACGCAGCTGCCGGGCAATCTCCTCGGCCGCCTCGCTGTTGGTCTTCAGCGCGGTTTCCTCGATGGACCCCTCTTTGGTCGCCCGGCCCGAGTTCACGTCGATGGCGACCAGCGCCTCGGTAACCCCGATCACGATGTAGCCGCCGGATTTCAGCTGCACCACCGGGTTGAACATGCCCGCGAGGTAACCCTCGACCTGATACTTCGCGAACAGCGGCGTCGGGTCCTGATAGCGCACGACCTGCTTGGCGTGGCTTGGCATGATCATCCGCATGAAGTCCTTGGCGGTGCGATAGCCACCCTCGCCCTCGACCAGCACTTCGTCGATCTCGCGGCTGTAAAGATCGCGGATCGACCGTTTGATGAGGTCGCCTTCTTCGTAGATCTTGGCCGGCGCAATCGACTTCAGCGTCAGCTCGCGGATCTGCTCCCAGAGCCGCATCAGGTATTCGTAGTCGCGCTTGATTTCGGGCTTGGTCCGCTTGGCGCCTGCGGTCCGGACGATCAGGCCCGCACCTTCCGGCACTTCCAGCTCGCCCGCGATCTCCTTCAGCTTCTTGCGGTCGACCGCATTGGTGATCTTGCGAGAGATGCCACCACCCCGCGCCGTGTTCGGCATCAGCACGCAATAGCGGCCCGCCAGCGAGAGGTAAGTGGTCAGCGCAGCCCCCTTGTTGCCACGCTCTTCCTTGACGACCTGGACCAGCATGATCTGCCGGACCTTGACCACTTCCTGGATCTTGTAGCGCCGGGCGCGCGGACGGCGCGGGGCAGAGATTTCCTCGGCCACGTCCTCTTCGGCGATGGATTCGATTTCCTCGTCGGTGTCAGAGGCATGGTCCACGGCGCGGTAGCGGCCGCCATCGGCGTGTTCGATCGATTCGTTGTGATGGTCGTGCCGGTCATGGTCATGACCGTCATGGTCGTGGTCGTGCCCGTCATGGTCATGACCGTCATGGTCGTGGTCATGACCGTGATCCACCGCCTCGGCAGCAGCGGCCTGCACCAGCGGCCCGTCCGCGACCTCGTCGTCGTCCAGATCGACCACGTCCATGCCGGACGGCCCTGAGGACGGACCCTCCATCACGGCATCATCGGACTTCACCTGTTCGGCCTTCGATGCCGGGCGGGGCGGACGGCGGCGCGAGCGGCGGTTGTCCTCTTCCTCTTCGGCGCGGGCCATCGCCCGCTCTTCCTCGATCAGCGCCTTACGGTCAGCGACCGGGATCTGGTAATAATCCGGATGGATTTCGGCGAATGCCAGGAACCCGTGCCGGTTGCCGCCGTATTCCACGAACGCTGCCTGCAGCGACGGCTCGACGCGCGTCACCTTGGCAAGGTAGATGTTTCCGGCAAGCTGGCGTTTGTTTACGGTCTCGAAGTCGAACTCTTCGACCTTGTTTCCGTCGACCACGACCACCCGGGTTTCCTCGGGGTGGGTGGCATCGATAAGCATCTTCTTGGCCATTTTGATCCACTGCGCCCCGGGCGCAAAAGATCCCCTGGCGGACCAGAGGAGACATCAAACGGTGCGGGGCGGCTTGTCTGGGCGCGGGCGGCGGGCAAATGCGCGGGTCTCCGGCCCAAGGGGCAGAGCAGTCCGGTGCGCAATATGCCTACACGCCTCATCGCGGTTACAACTGAAGGGCCTTTCGGGCCCTCCACCTAAAAAAGCCAGCAAATCGAAAGATTTACGGGCAATGTGCACAACCTCGCGGTTGATCCGGCTCCCCGGACGGGACGCAGGTTTCTGCTTCCGGCAGTTGGGGGAGAGAATTCTTCGGGCAGTCAGACTGCCTTCCCGGGACCCTAACGGGAAAGCACAACCAAGGGCAATGGCGAATTTTCGGGCGTCGGACCGGGGCTTTCGACAGCGCTTCACCGCCAGGCCGCGTCATAGCAGGCCCGGTCCGGCTCGGCCCCGACCCCGCCGCACAGTGACCGCGCCACCGCATCAGAGGCAAGAGCATCGTTCCAAAGCCGCGACCAGTTGCCCCGGGGCCAGCGGGATCGCCAGGGCTGACCGAACCAGCGCGTGGTCAAGGTAATCAAAGTCAGGATCTTGCAGTCTGACCCTTCCCGAGCCTTTTTTGACCGGCGCCAGCGCCAGACGAAAAAGGACGCCCCCTGCGCCCCGCGCTCCAGCGGCAGATCGGCACGCAAGCCAGGCAGCGGCAAGTCCTGCGTCCTGGCCCTCCTCGTACACCTTCGGCTTCTTGTCGGTCACGTCACAGCGAGGAGCGACGAAGTCGACGACGAGCGGTCCCGTGACGCATGAACAGGGTCAACAGATCCTGAACGCCCGCAGCCAAGCCATTGTTTTGAAAAGACCTGACCGCCCTGTCCACCGTGGACAGACCTCGGATCACACATAGTCCCCGCGGCTGAGGCCGTACTTCGCCATCTTCTCGTTCAAGGTCCGGCGCGGCAGGCACAGCTCTTCCATCACCGCCACAATCGACCCCTTGTGCCGCCGCATCGTGTTGTCGATCAGCATCCGCTCGAAGGCCTCGACATAGTCTTTGAGCGGCTTGCCCTCGGTGGTCAGCGCCGGCCCCGAGGCCTCGTTCTCGGCCATCAGGAGGCTGGCAATCGACCCCGACCCCCGCCGGTTCTGCAAGACCGCCCGCTCGGCGATGTTCACCAGCTGGCGCACGTTGC
>JBGSVS010000215.1:0-6496 GCA_041752895.1 Tabrizicola sp. | reverse complement strand
CCGGCCGCGCCGCGTCGGTCATCCGCAGCGCGCCGTGCCGGTCGGGGTCCGGGCGAACCAGATCGCGGCCCATCATCTGCCGGAAGACCGCGCCCCAGGCCGGTTTAGACAGGTCCCGCCCCACCGCGAAAGTCGGCAACTGGTCATGCCCCCGTTCACGCACCTTGGCCGTCGTTGTCCCAGTCAGGATGTCGATCAGATGCCCAGCCCCGAACCACTCCCCCGTCCGCAGGATCGCCGATAGCGCCTTCCGCACCGCCTCGGTCGCGTCGAACAACTGCGCCGGGCGGTCGCAGAGATCGCAGTTGCCGCAGGGCTCCGCCGTCTCGCCGAAGTAGCCCAGCAGCACCTGCCGCCGACAGCCCAGCGCCTCGGCCAGGCCCAGAAGGGCGTTCAGCCGGGCATGGTCCGCCGCCTTGCGGTCGGGCGGAGCGGCCCCTTCGTCGATCTGCGACCGCCGCAGGCGGATGTCGTCGGGGCCATACAAAGTCATCGTCTCGGCCGGTGAGCCATCGCGTCCGGCGCGGCCGATCTCCTGATAGTAGCCCTCGATCGATTTCGGCAGGTCGGCATGGGCCACCCAGCGGATGTCCGGCTTGTCGATCCCCATCCCGAACGCAATCGTCGCCACCACGATCAGCCCGTCCTCGCGCTGAAACCGGGTCTCGACGCGGCGGCGTTCGTCGGCCTCCATCCCGGCGTGGTAGGCGACGGCTTCGTGCCGGGCCTCGCGCAGCGCCTGGGCCAGCGTCTCGGTCTTCGCCCGCGTCGCGCAGTAGACGATGCCGGACTGCCCCCGGCGTGCAGCGGCAAAGCGCAAAAGCTGCTCGCGCGGGCTGTCCTTCACCGCAAAGGCCAGATGGATGTTCGGCCGGTCAAAGCCACGCAGGAAAGTCGCCGGGGCCTCGCCGTCGAAGAGCCGCGTCACGATCTCGGCCCGGGTTTCTTCATCCGCCGTGGCGGTGAAGGCGGCAAGCGGCACCTGCAACGACCGCCGAAGCTCACCGATCCGCAGGTAGTCCGGTCGGAAGTCGTGACCCCACTGGCTGACGCAATGCGCCTCGTCCACTGCGATCAGACTGCACTTTGCCCGCCGCAAAAGCGCCAGCGCCGCACCCGAAGCCAGCCGTTCCGGCGCCATGTAGAGCAACTTCAGCCGCCCCTCGTCGATGGCCTGAAAGACCTCTTCCGTCTCCTCCTCCGTATTGCCCGAGGTCAGCGCCCCGGCCTCGACCCCCACGGCTTTCAGCGCGCGGACCTGATCCCGCATCAGCGCAATCAGCGGAGAGATGACGACCGTCACCCCGTCGCGGCACAGGGCGGGCAGCTGAAAGCACAGCGACTTGCCGCCCCCCGTCGGCATGATGGCCAGCGTGTTGCGGCCCTGCAGGACGGCTTCGACAATCTCGGCCTGACCGGGACGGAAATCGGGGAACCCGAAAACGGAATGCAGAAGCTGGGCCGCGTGGTCCAAGATCAGGTCAGGATCAAAGGAACGCGGCCACGTTGTTGCGCAGGATGATCTGCAAGGCGTAGACCGCGATCAGCACGACCAGCGGCGCAAGATCAAGGCCGCCCATCGCGGGCAACAGGCGCCGGACCGGGCCATACAGCGGCTCCAGCATCCGGTTCAGCCCGTACCAGACCTGCGACACCAGCGGCTGCCGGATGTTCAGGACCTGGAAGTTGATCAGCCAGCTCATGATGACATGGGCAAGGATGATGAACACCACTATGTCAAGGATCAGCATCAGGATCTGGTAGAGCGAGGTCATCGGGCACTCCGTCTGGATTTGGGCAGAGGTAGCGAGCATGGGCCGAAAGGGCAATGGCTTCCGCAGCGTTCCGCTTGACGTCGCGCGCCGGGCGGGCCACCCCTGCGCCAAAAGCCGGAGACCGCGATGTATCCCTTTCTGCGCATGTTCAAAGCGATGGCCCGCGCCAGCCGGATGCCGCCCCTTGGCCTTTTCGACACGCATGTCAGTCATCAGCTGTGCTGGCCCTGGGACCTTGACCCCTGGGTGGAGCTGAACAACGGCCGCACGCTGACCCTGTATGACCTTGGCCGCCTGCCCCTTGGCTCGCGGACCGGCCTGCATCGGGTCTTGAAGGCAAAGGGCTGGGGCATGACGGTGGCGGGTTCCTCGGTGCGCTACCGGCGGCGGGTGACGATGTTTTCCCGGTTGACGACATACAGCCGGTGCCTCGGCTGGGACGAAAGGTTTCTCTACACCGAGCAGTCGATGTGGACAGGCGAAGACTGCGCCTCGCAGGTCCTGATCCGGTCGGCCATCGTAGGCAGCACGAACGGCGCGCGGACCGGGATCGTGCCGCCGTCCGAACTGGCCGTAGCCCTTGGGGCAGCACCCGAAAGCCCCGAGCTGCCGGACTGGGTCAAGGCCTGGATCGCCGCCGAAGCCGTCCGCCCCTGGCCGCCCCAGCGATAAGCAAGCGCCAGCGCGCGCTGAGCCTTCCCTTGCGCCGCGCCCGCTTTCCGGGTTCACTTCGCTGAAAAACAGGGGGCAGGCATGGCAAGCGCGCGACAGCGGATCTGGGGCTGGTACTTTTTTGACTGGGCCAGCCAGCCTTACAACACCCTTCTCCTGACCTTCATCTTCGGCCCATATTTCGCGGAGATCGCCCGCGGCCACTACATGGGCACCGGGCTGGATGAAGAGGCCGCAAAGGCCGCAGCGCAGGCCTATTGGGGCTGGGGCCTGGCCATCGCTTCGCTCTCCATCGCCGTCGTTGCCCCGATCCTTGGCGCCATCGCCGACGGCACCGGGCGGCGGTTGATCTGGGTCTGGACCTTCTCCGCCTTCTACGTCTTCGGCTCGGCGGGCCTCTGGTGGGTGGCTCCGGGCGGCGGCGACGGGATGCTGTTCTGGGCGGTCTGCCTGTTCGGTATCGGCTTCATCGGGATGGAGTTCGCGACGATCTTCACCAATGCGCTGATGCCCACACTGACGCAAGCCGACGACCTTGGCGCGATCTCGGGGTCAGGCTTTGCCTTCGGCTATCTTGGAGGCCTTCTGGCCCTTGTCATCATGCTATTGTTCTTCGCCGAAGGGGCGGACAGCGGGCTGACGCTGCTAGGCACGCCGCCGCTCTTCGGCCTGGACACCGAAGCACGCGAGGGGACGCGCTTTGTCGGCCCCTTCACCGCGATCTGGTTCGTGGTCTTCATTATCCCGTTCTTCCTTTGGGTGAAGGAACCGCACACCGACCGCCGACCGCTGCATCTGGGCCGCGCCTTCGCCAGCCTGAAGGAACTGATCCAGTCCTTGCGCTTTCGCCGCAGCCTGTCGGCCTACCTGGCGTCCTCGCTGTTCTACCGCGACGCGCTGAATGCGCTTTATGGCTTTGGCGGGGTCTATGCCTCGGGCGTCCTTGGCTGGTCGATCATCCAGATCGGCATCTTCGGGCTTGTGGGGGCTGTCACGGCGATGGTGGCGGCCTTCATCGGCGGGCGGTTGGACAGGGCGTTCGGGCCAAAGCCGGTGATCAGCGTGTCGATCGTGGTGCTGATCTTTGTCTGCATCATCATCGTCGGCATGACCCGCGACAGCGTCTGGGGGATTGCGATGGACCCGGCCTCCAGCCTGCCGGACCAGATCTTCTTTGTCTGCGGGGCGCTGATTGGTGCTGCGGGCGGGTCGCTGCAGGCGGCAAGCCGCACGATGATGGCGCGCCACACCTCACCCGACCGCGCGACCGAGGCGTTCGGGCTCTTCGCCCTCTCTGGCAAGGTCGCCAGCTTCATGTCGCCTGCCCTGATCGCACTGGCCACCCAGATCAGCGGATCGCAGCGGATCGGCATTGCTCCGCTGGTTGTGTTGTTCCTGATCGGCCTGGTTCTGCTAAGCTTCGTCAAACCCAAAGGCGAGATGCCCGCATGATGCTGACCCGCGCTGTCCTTCTGACCTGCCTGCTTGCCGCCCCAGCCCAGGCCGAAAAGCTTGCAAACAAGCTTTTCGGTGCGATGGCGGCCCCCTCCGGCCAGGATTCGATGCCCATCGGCAGCTATGCCCGTGGCTGCGCCGCCGGGATGGTGGAACTGCCGGAAAGCGGGCCGACCTGGCAGGCGATGCGCCTGTCGCGGAACCGCAACTTCGGCCAGCCGACGATGGTGCAGTTCCTGATGGACCTCTCGGCCACCGCGCGCGACATCGGCTTTGGCCGGGGCCTCTACATCGGCGACATCAGCCAACCGCGCGGCGGGCCGATGACCAGCGGTCACGCCAGCCACCAGATCGGGCTCGATGCCGACATCTGGATGCTACCGCCACGCAGCCTGAATTTGTCCGAGGCCGAGCGCGAGGCGATCAGCTCGATCCCGGTGCGGTCGGCCGACCAGCGTTCGGTGACAGAAAACTGGACCCGCACCCACCGCGAGCTTCTGAAAGCGGCGGCCAGCGACCCCCGCGTCGACCGCATCTTCGTGGCAGCCGCCGTCAAGATCGAGATGTGCAAGACCGCCAAGCGCGCAGACAAGAAGTGGCTCCAGAAGATCCGCCCCGTCGCGGGCCATGACACGCATTTCCACGTCCGCCTGAAGTGCCCCAAGGGCGCGCGGCTGTGCGAGACGCAGAAGCCCACAGTGGACGAATTGTCCAAGGGCGGCGACGGCTGCGACGAGACGCTGATGTGGTGGGTGACCGACTACCTGAACCCGCCCAAGTCCGACGGCAAGAAGCCCAAGGAAGATGATCCGCCGAAAAAGAAGGGCCCGCGTGAGTTCACGATGGCTGACCTGCCAAAGCAGTGTCAGGGCGTGCTCGCCGCCGACTGAGGTTGACGGGCGCACTTGCCGGGTATAGGCCGCGCGTGCCCCAACCGGGGCCAAGTCTCCGCGACCTTGTCAAAACGGAAATGACCATGCGCATCCTGATCCCTGGCGTTCTCGCCATGACGGCAATCGTCGTCGCCTCGAATATCCTCGTCCAATACCCGCTTGGCAGCCTCCTGACCTGGGGGGCGCTGACCTACCCCTTCGCCTTTCTGGTCACCGATCTGGTGAACCGGCTGGAAGGTCCCGCCGCCGCCCGGCGCGTGGTGCTTGCGGGCTTTGCCGCCGGCATCGTCTGTTCCTTCATCGGCACCCGGATCCTGGGCGAGTTCGGCCCCCTCGTCACCTTCCGCATTGCACTCGGGTCGGGGCTGGCGTTCCTTTACGCGCAGCTTCTGGACATTGCGGTCTTCAACCGGCTTCGCCAGGGCAGCTGGTGGCGGGCACCACTGGTATCGACGCTTGCTTCCTCGACACTCGACACCGCGATCTTCTTCACCGTCGCCTTTTCCGCCGCACTGACTGCACTGGACCCCGCAAACGACGTCTCCTGGGCCACGGCTGCCGCCCCCCTTCTGGGCATCGGACCAGAGGCACCGTTTTGGGTCTCGCTCGCCTTTGGTGACTGGATGGTGAAGCTTCTGCTAGCCCTGGTGGCATTGTTGCCATTTCGATGGGCAGTTGCCCGATGGGCCGCACGGGTTGCGTGATTTGTTTTGACAAACACAAAATCTGTGGCAGGCTCACCTTATCGGCAACCATTTTGAAAGGAGGTGATCCAGTGTCTAGAGTGATATTGGAGAGAGGTGTCGGGACAGTCGGGAGGCGTATTTTCTAAGGGCAGCCCCTGGGAAATAAACCACCGATTGGATTTGGATGCCCTAACTGGCCCATCTCCTTGGATCTCGGAAAGGGTTGCCTGATGAGGGCAACCCTTTCTCTTTTGTGCCTCGCAGCCCAATTCTTCTGCGAAGAATTGTTTTCCAACCCTGGATTTTTCGCAGAAAAATCGTATCCCCGGCCACCCGCAAAGACCGATGCTTCAGATCACCGAAACCCTTGCCATCGCCGAATGGGAACTGTCCGAAAGCTTCATGCGGGCCTCCGGCCCCGGCGGGCAGAACGTCAACAAGGTCTCGACCGCCGTCGAACTGCGTTTCGAGGCGGATCGTTCGCCGCACCTGACCCCCGGCGTGAAGGCGCGGCTGAAAAAACTGGCCGGGCGGCGCTGGACGACTGAAGGCGCGATTGTCCTGCAGGTCGAGGATACCCGCAGCCAAGCCCAGAACCGCGAGATTGCACGCGAGCGTCTGGTCGAACTGATCCGCGCGGCCCTCGTTACCCCGAAACGGCGGATCGCGACCAAACCCACCCTCGGAAGCCAGCGCCGCCGCGTCGCCGCCAAGACCCAGCGCGGCGAGGTGAAGGCTCTGCGCGGCAAGGTCGGGGACGAGGAATGACCCCGGCAGAAACGGCCGCCAGCCATTGGGAAGGCAGGATCCTCCGCCTGATCCGCGACCGTGAGAACCACGTGTTCGAGATGATCACGCCGAAGGGTCGCGCCGCCCTTCGCCTGCACCGGGCGGGCTATCAATCCCCCGCCGCGATCCGGTCCGAGCTTTGGTGGTGTGCCGAACTTGCCCGCGCCGGACTTCCGGTTCCCGCTGCACTGCCCGCGCGCGACGGGGCGCTGCTG
The DNA here is from genome assembly GCA_041752895.1 of Tabrizicola sp. Classification (GTDB taxonomy): domain Bacteria; phylum Pseudomonadota; class Alphaproteobacteria; order Rhodobacterales; family Rhodobacteraceae; genus Tabrizicola. The sequence goes on along the minus strand of JBGSVS010000215.1, from coordinate 11 downwards.
GTGGCACTGCC
>JBGSVS010000214.1:0-1553 GCA_041752895.1 Tabrizicola sp. | reverse complement strand
CGTCCTGTCCTTGCCGAACGCGGGCGGCGCGCAGTCGATTTCCACGGTCGAGGCAGCACTTCAGGCCCTTCCTGGCGTCCGCTCGGCCCGCGTCAACCTTACCCTCAAGCGCGTCTCGGTCGAGGCCGAGGGAAGCGTCACCGCCGCCCAACTGATCGCCGTCCTCGACGCCCAGGGCCAGGAAGCGCACGAGCTTGACCCCGGCCTCCTCTCCGTCACCGAGACCGACCGTCAGGGCCGCGAACTTCTGATGCGCCTCGGCGTCGCCTTCTTCAGCATGATGAACGTGATGCTCCTCTCCGTCGCCGTCTGGTCCGGGGCCGAGGATGCAACACGCGACCTCTTCCACTGGATCTCCGGCGCCATCGCGCTGCCGACCGTCATCTTCGCCGGTCAGCCCTTCTTCAAATCCGCCTGGGCCAGCCTGCGTCAGGGCCGCCTCGGCATGGATGTCCCGATCAGCCTCGCCCTGATCCTCGCCTCCTCCATCTCGGTGTTCGAGACCTGGAACTCCGGCCACCACGCCTATTTCGACGCCGCCGTGATGCTTGTGTTCTTCCTCCTCCTCGGCCGCTACCTCGACCACCGCACCCGCGCCATCGCCCGGTCCGCCGCCGAGGAACTCGCCGCCCTCGAAGTCCCCCGCGCGATCCTGATCCTTGACGGCATCGAAATCGAAACCCCCATCGCCGACATTCACCCCGGCGACACCGTCCTCGTCCGCCCCGGCGCGCGGATGCCGGTGGACGGCGTGGTCCTGCACGGCGCGTCCGAACTTGACCGCAGCCTCCTGACCGGCGAAAGCCTCCCCGTCCCGGCGGGGCAGGGCACCGTCGTCAGCGCGGGCGAGGTCAACCTGACCGGCCCCCTGACCGTGCAAGTCACCGCCGCCGGCAAGGACTCCAGCCTTCACCGCATGGCCGACCTCGTTGCCATGGCCGAGGGCACAAAGACCCGCTACACCAGCCTTGCCGACCGCGCCTCGCGGCTCTACTCGCCCTTGGTGCATATCCTGTCGTTCAGCGCCTTCGGCTACTGGATGCGGGCCACCGGCGGCGATGTTCGCTATGCGATCAACATCTCTGCCGCCGTCCTCATCATCACCTGCCCCTGCGCCCTTGGGCTGGCCGTCCCCGCCGTCATCACCTCCGCCTCCGGTCGCCTGTTCCGCAAGGGTCTTCTCATCAAGCACGGCACCGCGCTGGAACGCCTGGCCGAGGTCGACACCGTCGTTTTCGACAAGACCGGCACCCTGACCTTGGGCACACCCGAACCCGTTGGCCTGACCGAACACACGCCGGAAGCCCTGGCCGTGGCCGCTGCCCTCGCCGCAGGCTCCTCGCACCCCTTGGCCCGCGCATTGGCCGAAGGGGCGAAGGCTGCAGGGATCGCCCCCGCTGACATCACCGACATACGCGAAGTCCCCGGCCACGGCATCGAAGGTCAATACCGGGGTACCCGCGTCCGCCTTGGCCGCGCCGACTGGTGCGGGGCAGACCCGCTGCCGATGACCGCGACCTACCTCTCCATCGCACGCGCACCAGAAGCCCCAA
>JBGSVS010000213.1:0-5065 GCA_041752895.1 Tabrizicola sp. | reverse complement strand
GGCACGATGCGGCGCGTGGGACGGTCACTGGCATGACCCATGCGACAAAGCCCGCACATCTGGCCCGCGCCACGTTCGAAGCAATCGCCCACCAGATCGCCGATGTGTTCGAGGCGATGCAGTCCGACATCGGCCATCCGCTGGCTGCGCTGAGGGCGGATGGCGGGGCCTCGGGGAACGGGTTCCTGATGCAGCTGCAGGCCGACCTGATCGGGCACCCGGTCAATGCCTCGCGGGTCGAGGAAGTGGGCGCCATCGGGGTCGCGGCAATGGCCCTGTCGGCTATGGGCTGCGATCCGTTCCCGCTGGCCGGGGCGGAGAGTTTTCAGCCGGGCATGTCCGGCGATCAGCGTAAGGCGCTTCGGGCGGCCTGGTCGCAGGCGGTGCGTCAGGCCTGCCGGTAGGTTGCAGCAAGACTGCGCAGCGCGCCTGACAGCGTGGTCACGTCGATGCCGACGCCGACGAAGTTTGCCCCGGCGGCCTTGCAATCGGCGATGAAGGCCGGGTCGGTGGACAACACGCCCGCCACCTTGCCTGCCGCCCGGATGCGCCGGATTGCGTCCAAAACGGCTGCCGTCACTTCGGGGTGGCCTGACTTGCCAAGATGCCCCATGTCCGCGGCAAGGTCCGACGGTCCGATGAACACACCGTCAAGGCGCGGGATCGCCAGCATGTCGTCCAGCGCCGCAAGGCCTGCACGGCTTTCGACTTGCACTAGCAGGCAAATCTGATCGTTCGCGGTGGTCAGATAATCCCCAATCGCATTGAACCGCGAGGCGCGGGCCAGCGAGGAGCCGACACCGCGCATGCCTTCGGGCGGATACAGGCAGGCGCGCATCGCCGCCTCGGTCTGCGCCGCACTTTCGATCATCGGGATCAGCAGCGTCTGCGCCCCGATGTCGAGCGCCTGCTTGATCCCCGCCGGATCATCATCGCGCAGCCGCACCACCGGATGGCTGGTCGACGCGCCCAATACCGCAATCTGCGCCGACAGCGACCGGATGTCGTTCGGCGCATGCTCGCCGTCCAGTAGGAGCCAGTCGAATCCCGCCGTCCCGGCGATTTCTGCCGCATAGGGGTCGGCCATCCCGACCCAGAGGCCGTGGGTGACCTCTCCGGCTTGAAGGCGGGCTTTCAGGGTGTTGATCGGTGCGGGCATGGAATCCTCAGGCGAAGTTCAGCGAGACCTGGCCGAAAGGGCCGAAATCGGCGTGGAAACGGCTGCCGGGCGGGGCCTCGATCGGGCGGATGAAGCTGCCCGATAGCAGAACCTCGCCCGCGGCGATACCCATGCCGTGGTCGGCCAGCCGATGCACCAGCCACAGGATGCCTGTCACCGGATCGTTCAGGACGCCCGCGCCAAGGCCCGTCTCCTCGACTACGCTGTCGCGGCTGACGATGGCCCCGACCCAGCGCAGATCAAAGGCGTCCACGGCATGGCGCTGCGGGCCAAGCACGATGCCCGCGTTCGCGGCATTGTCGCTGACGGTGTCGGTGATGATCCGCGCCCGCCCGGTGGTGGGGTCGGTGCGCAGGATTCGGGTGTCGAGGATTTCCAGGCTGGGGGCAACGTAGTCGGCGGCCGCAATCACGTCGTCCCGCGTGACGGTTTGGCCCGCCAACGGGGCCTTCATCACAAAGGCGATCTCGGCCTCGATCCGGGGCTGGATGAAGCGGCTCTTGGGGACCGTCGCGCCGTCGGGGAACAGCATGTCGTCCAGCAGCACACCGCTGTCGGGCGTGGTGATGTTCAGCGCCTGCTGCATCGCCCGGCTGGTAAGCCCGATCTTCCAGCCGATGACCTGAGCGCCGGTTGCCCGTTTGCGGGTGACAAGAGCGGCCTGCACGGCATAAGCGTCGTTCAGGGTCATGTCCGGATAGCGCAGGGACAGAAGCCCGCATTGCACGCCCGTCCGTTCTGCCTGAAAGAGCATTTCAGCGGCGGCGGAGATCTGGTCCGGTGTCATTCGTCGGCCACTCCGTTCCGCAGCGTGCCGATCCCTTCGGCGATGACTTCGATGGTGTCCCCGGGTTTCAGCCAGATGGGCGGGTCGAACCGCGCGCCTGCGCCTGTGGGGGTGCCGGTGACGATGATGTCGCCGGGGACGAGCGTGGTGAAGGTCGAGATGTAGGCGATCTGACGGGCCACCGGGAACAGCATCCGCCCGGTGCGGTCGCTTTGGCGGACCTCGCCGTTGACCCGGGTTTCCAGCGCGACATCGACGATCTGAGCGGGATCGGTGAACGGCACCGCCCAAGGCCCCATCGCGCCCGAGCGGTCCCAATTCTTGCCCTGAGTGACATTGAACTTGGCATGCCGCACCCAGTCGCGGATCGTGCCTTCGTTGCACAGGGTCAGGGCGGCGATATGGCTCAGCGCCTCGCCCTCGGGGATGCGGCGGCCGCCTTTGCCGATGATGATCGCGATTTCGCCTTCGTAGTCGAGCTGCAGGCTTTCCGGCGGGCGGATCAGCGGTGCCCCTTGGCCGGTGAAGCTGCGGGCAAAGCGGGGGAAGAGCGACATGTTCGGCGGCGCGCCTTGGCCGTCCTTGTATTCGGCGTTGCGGTCGGGAAAGTTCACCCCGACGCAGATGATCTTTTCCGGGTCGGGGATCGGGATGTCATAGGCAAAGTCGGTGTGACTGGCCGCGCGGCCCTTTCCGGCGTTCAGAATCTGCGGGATCGCCCCCGCCTCGATCACATTGCGCAGGGTGCGCCATTGCGGAAACTCGGGCGAGAGGGCCAGCACACCCCCCGAAACGGTGACGCCCCAGTGCTGAACGCCCTCGGCGGTGAAGGTGACCAGGTTCATGGCGCGATGATCGGGGTTGCCTTGAGGTCGCTATCCTCCAGCGCGGCACCGTCGAAGACCGACCCCAGTTCGAACCACGAACGGGGCGCGGGCGAACCCCATAGCGTCTGGCGCTGCGGGTCTTTCAGGTCCCACTTGATCGGCTCAAGGTCCGGGTCGCAGGTCTGGTAGTCGGAGCAGTAGATTTCCGTCCGGTGGCCGTCCTTGTCGCGGATATACAGGAAGAACGCGTTGGAGATGCCATGGCGACCGGGCCCCCGTTCGATGTTGGCCAAGTAGCCAGTGGTCGACATCAGGTCGAGAAGATCGATGATGTTCAACGGCGTCGGAACCCAGAAAGCCGTGTGATGCAGGCGCGGACCCGTGCCGTTGGTGAAGGCGATGTCATGGACCCCGCCCTTCCTGTGCATCCAGGCGGCCCAGGTGCGGCCGGTTTCTTCGTCGGCGGTATATTCGGTGACGCGGAAGCCCATGTCGCCGTAGAGCTCGACCGCCTTGTCCACGTTCGACGAGAACAGGTTGAAGTGGTCGATCCGCAGCGGTTTGACCCCGCGATAGAGCTTGTATTGCTGGTGGATCGGGGGCAGGCGGTCCATCTGCGCGTAGAACTCCAGCGGCACGCCCCAGGGGTCGCGGGTGGCGAGGACACGGCCCATGAAGGGGCGTTCGGTCCAGGCGACGGGCAGGCCCTTCGCGGTGAACCAGTGCGCGGCGCGGTCGAGATCGTCTTCGGACCAGACCTTGAAGCCCAAGACACCCACCGATGCCTCGGACGCCTGGCGCAGGATCATGCAGTGATGGCCCCGCTCCTCCATCGCGCGCAGGTAGATCGTTGCGCTGTCCTCATGCGTGACCTGCAAGCCCAGCGTGTCGACATAGTAGGCCCGGCTCCACGCAAGGTCGGTCACGCGCAGTTCGACGTGGGAAAGGCGGACGATGTTGAAGGGCGGGGTCAGGTTGGGGGGGGGGATGGGCATGTCAGGCTCCCAGACGTTGGATCTTGTGTTGGCCAAGTGCGAAGGCGACGTTCTTCTGTTCCATGTAGAAATCGAACGACCAGTCGCCACCGTCGCGCCCGATGCCGCTGGCCTTCGTGCCGCCGAATGGGGTCGGAAGATGGCGGACGTTCTCGCTGTTCACCCAGATCATCCCGGCCTCCAGCCGTTCGCTGAACCGCAGGGCGCGGGTCAGGTCGTTGGTCCAGAGATAGCCGGTCAGCCCGTAGGCGACGCCGTTCGCGATCGCCAGGGCCTCATCCTCGTCATTGAAGGTGATCGAGGTGAGGAAGGGCCCGAATACCTCTTCCTGCGCGATCCGCATATCCGAACGGGCGTTCGTGAACAGGGTCGGGCGGATGAACCAGCCTTGGTCGCCGACCCGGGTGCCACCCGCAGCAAGGGTCGCGCCGTCCTGCTGTCCGATGCTGACGTAAGACGTGACCTTGTCGAAATGCGTCTGGTGGATCAGCGGCCCCATCTCGATCGCAGTGTCCAGGGGATGGCCGACCTTGATGGCGTTGACCCGGGCCACCAGCATCTCGTGGAACCGGTCGGCAATGCTGTCCTGCACCAGAAGGCGGCTGGAGGACGTACAACGCTCGCCGTTCAAGGAGTAGATCATGAAGATCACCGCATCCAAAGCGCGGTCCAGATCGGCGTCGTCGAACACGATGACCGGGTTCTTGCCGCCAAGCTCGAAATGCACTCGCTTCAGCGTGTCGGCGCCTTGCTTCATGATCATGGAGCCAGTCCGCGACTCTCCGACGAAGGCAATCGCCTTGATGTCGGGATGTTCGGTCAGGGCCTTCCCCGCACCTTCGCCCATCCCGTTGACAAGGTTCAACACACCGGGAGGAAGCCCAGCCTCATGGCAGATCTCGGCAAGAAGGCGCGCGGTCAGGGGAGAGAACTCGGCCGGTTTGTGGACAACCGTGCAGCCAGCGGCCAAGGCGGGAGCAATCTTCCAGGTCGACAGCATGAAGGGCGTGTTCCAGGGCGTGATGACGCCCACGGGGCCGATGGGGTGGCGGCTGGTGACGTTCAGGTGGTCTTTGGTCGGCAGGCTTTTCCCATCCCGCGCCCCGGGGGAGAGGTCGGCGAAGAAGCGGAAGTTTTCGGCCCCGCGCAGGGCGGCCTTGGACATGAAGCGCCAGGCCTGGCCGGTGTCCCAGCATTCGCACAGCGCGATCTCCTCGGCCCGCGCCTCGATCCCGTCGGCGATGCGGTGCAGGATCGCCTTGCGCTCGGTCCCGGG
>JBGSVS010000212.1:0-2821 GCA_041752895.1 Tabrizicola sp. | reverse complement strand
GATCGGCGACATGGATTCGATTTCCGACGCGGCGCGGGAGGTGATTCCCGCAAACCACCTGCACCGGATCGCCGAACAGGTGACGACCGACTTTGACAAAGCGCTGCGTGGGATTGCGGCGCCGCTGATCCTGGCACTGGGGTTCGCAGGCGCACGGCTGGACCATGGGCTTGCCGCGATGGCGACCCTGATCGCCCGGTCTGACCGGCGCTGCATCCTGATCGGCCCGCAGGATGTGGCTTTTGCGGCCCCGGACCGGCTGACGCTGGCGCTGCAGCCGGGAGACCCCTTGTCCCTTTTCCCGCTGGCCACCGTCACCGGCCGCAGCACGGGGCTGGAATGGCCCATCGACGGGATTGCCTTTGCGCCGGACGGGATAATCGGCACCTCGAACCGGGTCACGGCGCGGCGGGTGGTGCTGGAGTTCGACCAGCGCGGGATGCTGGTGATTCTCCCCCGCCGCAGGCTGGACACGGCGATCACAGCGCTTCTGGCGGCACGCTGATCTGAGCGGACCGCTTGGCCTTTGCGGCCAGCCTCTCGCGGTGGATGATGTAAAGCCCCGACGAGACGATGATCGCGATGCCGACCCAGGTCAGCCGGTTCGGAAAGTCGCCGAAGATCAGGAAGCCCAGGATCACGGCGGTGACGATCTCGGAATAGTGCAGCGGCGCAAGCGTGGCCGAGGGCGCGAATTTCAGCGCATAGGTCATGGCCATGTGGCTGACGGCGGCCCAGAAGCCCACACCAAACAGCCAAAGCCAGTTCCACCCGTCCGGCCAGATCGGGTCCAGCGCCCGAATGCCCGAGCCGTCGGCCCAGAGCATCACCGGCAGGCACAGCAGAAGGCCGGTCCACGAGGTGTGGAACTGCATGGTGACCGGATGCATCCAGGCCGACATCGCCCGGGTGACCAGCATGTAGAAGGCAAACAGGAACGCGGTCGCCAGGGGCCAGAGCGCCACCAGGCCAAAAGCGGCAAGTGAGGGCTGGATGACGAACAGCGCCCCGACAAAGCCCACGGCGCAGGCCGCGATCCTGCGGGGCCCCACCTGGTCGCCAAAGAGGAACCGGCCGAGGAGAAGGAGGATGAACGGCTCGATGAAGACGATGGCAAGGGCATCGGCGATCGGCATGACCTCGATCCCCGAGACGAAGGCGAAGGTTGAAACGAGCAGGAAGAGCGCGCGAAGCGTGGCATAGCCAAGCGCACGGGCGTCCAGCCGCATCGAAAGGCGCATGACCAGGACAACCGGCAGCATCAGCCCGGTCTGCACGACAAAGCGCGCGGCGGTGACCTGGCCCACGGGCACGCCGTTTTCGGCGGCAAGCTTGGCCGAGACGTCCAGAAGCGGCGCGATCACGCAGAAGGCGAGCATCAGAAGGACGCCCTGAAGGGTCGTGTCGCGGGTCATGTCCGATGCCTAGCCGCTGGCCCGGGTGCGCGCCTGCCTGAAAGCGACATCGCCCGGGTCGGGGCGGTTTTCAGATTGAGCGCTGACGCGCGAAGACTTTTTGTCTCGTCGTCGGGCTTCGCCTCCTCCTCGGGCATTGGGGGTCTCCCCCCCAAACCCCGGTGAGTATTTGGACCAGGAGGAACAGGGGTCTTCCTCTTGGTCCAAATACTCCCGCGCGGCGCGCGTCCCGCAGGGTCAACAGTTCGGGACGTTGACGGCGAGGCCGCCGAGAGAAGTTTCCTTGTACTTCTCGTGCATGTCGCGGCCGGTCTGGCGCATCGTCTCGATGCAGACGTCGAGGGAGACAAGGTGCTGGCCATCGCCGCGCAAGCTAAGGCTGGCCGCCGAGACCGCCTTGATCGCGCCCAGGCCGTTCCTTTCGATGCAGGGCACCTGGACCAAGCCCATGACAGGGTCGCAGGTCATGCCGAGGTGGTGTTCCAACGCGATTTCGGCGGCGTTTTCCACCTGTTCAGGCGTGCCGCCCAGGACTGCGGCAAGGCCTGCGGCGGCCATTGCGGCGGCGCTGCCGACCTCTGCCTGGCAGCCACATTCCGCGCCGGAAATCGAGGCGTTGTGCTTGCAGAGTCCGCCGATCGCGGCGGCGGTCAGGAGGAAGTCGCCGACCCTTGTGGTCGACGCCCCCGGCACATGGTCAAGGTAGTAGCGCAAGACCGCCGGGACGACGCCTGCGGCCCCGTTGGTGGGGGCGGTGACGACCTGACCACCTGCGGCGTTTTCCTCATTCACCGCCATGGCGTAAAGCGACATCCAGTCGTTGATCGTATGGGGCGGGGTCAGGTTCAGCCCGCGCTCGGCCAGAAGCGCGTCGTGGATGCCCTTGGCGCGGCGGCGAACCTTAAGGCCGCCCGGAAGGGTGCCTTCGCCCTTCATACCCCTGGAAATGCAGTCGTTCATCACCTGCCAGATGCGGTTGATGCCGGCCTCCAACTCGGCGGCGGAGCGGAACTTGAGTTCGTTCGCGCGTTTCATCTGGGCGATGGTCAGGCCGGATTTCTGCGCCATGTCCAGCATTTCCGCCGCGGTCTCGAACGGCCAGGGCACGTCGGCCCGGGCCTTGGCCTTGGCACCTCCGGCCTCGGCCAGTTCGCCTGCGGTCAGCACGAAGCCGCCGCCGATGGAATAGTAGGTCTCTTCCAGAATCACGTCGCCCTGGGCGTCGGTGGCCCTGAGGATCATCCCGTTGGCATGGCCGGGCAGTGCTGCGCCGTAGTCGAAGACAAGGTCGCGGCCGGGATCGAAGGCCAGGGTGCCAAGGCCTGGTGCCTCGATCACCTTCGTCTCGCGGATGCGGTCCAGCGCGGCGTCGGCGCGGTCGGCGTCGTAGGTGTCGGGCGCGAACC
>JBGSVS010000211.1:0-5738 GCA_041752895.1 Tabrizicola sp. | reverse complement strand
GGCGCGGCGCCAGACGTCCTGCACCGTCTGATAGCCGTTGCCACGCGCGCCGGTGATCCAGCGGGCTTCCTCTTCGGCAATCCCCCGGATCTGGCGGAAGCCGAGGCGCAGGGCCAGTTCTGGCGGCTGGTTCTGCCGGTCGAGCCACTCCATCCGGTTGTCCCAATGGCTGGTCTGGATCGAGGGCGGCAGGACGGTTACCCCGTGTTCGCGGGCGTCGCGCACGATCTGAGCGGGGGCGTAAAAGCCCATTGGCTGGCTGTTCAGCAAAGCGCAGGCGAAGATGCCGGGGTGGTGGCGTTTGATCCAGGCGGAGGCGTAGACCAGAAGCGCGAAGCTTGCGGCGTGGCTTTCGGGAAAGCCGTAACTCCCGAAGCCTTCGATCTGGGCAAAGCAGCGGCGGGCGAAGTCTTCGTCATAGCCCTTGGCCAGCATCCCGCCGATGAAGCGGTCGCTGAATTCGCTGACGCTCCCATGTTTCTTGAACGTCGCCAGGGATCGGCGCAGGCGGTCAGCCTCATCGGGGGTAAACCCCGCGCCGACGATGGCGATCTGCATCGCCTGTTCCTGAAACAGAGGCACGCCGAGGGTCTTGCCCAAGACTTTCCCCAACTCATCCGAGGGGAAGCTGACCTTCTCCTGCCCGTTTCTTCGCCGCAGGAACGGGTGCACCATGTCGCCCTGACTCGGGCCGGGGCGGATGATCGCGACCTGGATCACGAGGTCGTAGAAGCATTTCGGCTTCATCCGGGGCAGGAAGTTCATCTGGGCGCGGCTTTCAACCTGAAAGACGCCGAGGGAATCCGCCCGGCAGAGCATGCGGTAGGTCTCCGGGTCTTCCGGCGGGAGGGTTGCCAGCGTGAAGTGCTGGTGGTGGTGCTGGCCCAGAAGGTCGAAGGCCTTGCGGATGCAGGACAGCATCCCCAGCGCCAGGATGTCGACCTTGAGGATCTTCAGCGTGTCGATGTCGTCCTTGTCCCAGGGGATGATCGTGCGGTCCTCCATCGTGGCGTTTTCGACGGGGCACAGTTCATCGAGGCGGCCTTCGGTGATGATGAAGCCGCCGACGTGCTGGGAAAGGTGCCGGGGGAAGCCCTGGATTTCGTCGATGAGCGCCATGGTCTGGCGCAGGCGCCGGTCGGTGGGGTCAAGGCCGATTTCCTTGAGCCGGGTTTCGGTCACCGCGCCCGGGCCGCCCCAGCCCCAGATATGGCTGGACATGGCGGCGAGGGTATCCTCGGACAGGCCCATGGCGCGGCCGACCTCCCTCACCGCCCGCTTGCCGCGGTAGTGGATGACGGTGGCGCAGAGGCCCGCGCGGTGGCGGCCGTACTTTTCGTAGATGTGCTGGATCACCTCTTCCCGGCGTTCATGTTCGAAATCCACATCAATATCGGGCGGTTCGTTGCGCGCCTCGGAGATGAAGCGTTCGAAAACCATGGTTCCGATTTCGGGGGAGACGGAGGTGACGCCCAAGGCGAAGCAGACGACGGAGTTGGCGGCAGAGCCGCGGCCCTGGCAGAGGATGCCGCGTTGTCTGGCGAAGGCGACGATGTCGTGGACGGTGAGGAAGTAGGGCTCGTACCGCAGCTTGGCGATCAGGGCGAGTTCATGGGCCATCTGGGCGCGGGCACGGTCGGGTGGGCCTTCGGGGTAGCGCCAGTGGAGGCCGGCCTCGGAGAGGCGGGACAGGCGCTGGGCGGCGCTTTCACCGCCGGTGACTTCGGACGGGTATTCGTACTGAAGCTCGTCCAGTGAGAAGGTGGTGCGGAGGGCGATCTCTCCGGCACGGGCGACGGCGGGTTCATGTCCGGCGAAGAGGCGCAGCATTTCGCGGTGTGAGCGCAGGCGGCCCTCGTTGTTGGGAAGCGCGCGGCGGCCGAGTTTGTCGACGGGGACGCCGAGGCGGATCGCGGTCAGGACATCGGCGAGGCGGCGTCGTTTGCCGTGGTGGAGGAAGGGGAGTGCGGTGGCGGTGGTGGGGATTTTGAGCGTTTTTGCCAGTTGGGCGAGGTTCTGAAAGCGGGTTTCGTCCTGCCCGTCATAGCGCGGAGCCATGGCGAGGGAGACCTGGCCGGGGAAACGTTGCGCAAGGCTGCGGGCGTGGGACTGCCAGAGTTTCGGGTCGGTGGTTGTGCCCGCCATGGCGAGTGTCAGGCGCTGGTCTGGGGGGAGGAGGAGCATCTCCATCCCCTCGCCCCAGTGCAGAAGGTCGGGCAGGTCGAGCGTGCAGGTGCCCTTCTCGGCCCGCAGGCGGCCGAGGCTGAGAAGACGGCAGAGGCGGCCCCAGGCGGCCCGGTCGCGGGGGAGGCAGGTGACCTGGAAGCCGTCGGTCAGGATGATGCGGGCGGCGGGGATCAGGCGGATCTTCGGTCCGCCGTCGCGGGCAAGCTCGCGGGCCTTGGTATGGGCGCGGACGATGCCTGCGACGGAGTTCACGTCAGCGATGGCGAGGGCGGGCATCCCCATTTCGGACGCGCGCAGGATCATCTCCTCGGGGTGGGAGGCCCCGGTGAGGAAGGTGAAGTTCGAAAGCGCGGAGAGTTCGACGAAGGGCATGGTTGGATTGGGGGCGACTCGGGGCGCAGTAAACAAAAGTAGAACATTGTGCCATGATGGTGCCCGGCTGGCCAGCGGCTTCGCGGGGTGGGGCGGGTGTGAAATTGAGCGCTGACGCGCGAAGACTCTTTGTCTCGCCTCTGGCGCAAGCGCCAACCGGCTCGGGTCAAGAGCCTCCGGCGGGGATATTTGGGGAAGAGAAAGGCCTGAAGGGGGTTAGATCAGGCCTTCCTTGCGGAAGAGGGCCTTGAGGTCGGCTTCGGGGCGGGCGCCGAAGTGGGAGATGACCTCGGCGGCGGCGACGCAGCCCATGCGGCCGGAGGTGGCGAGCGACTGGCCGGTGGCGAGGCCGTAGAGGAACCCGGCAGCGAACTGGTCGCCTGCGCCGGTGGCATCGACGGGGACGACACGCTTTACCGGGACGATGGCCTCATCATCGCCGCGCACGACGATGACGTCATGGCCGGAGCGGGTGCAGACGACGAGGCCCGCATCGGCGGCGGCTTGTTCCAGCGCGGCGGAGAGGTCGGTCTGGTAGAGGGACGACCATTCATGTTCGTTGCCGATCACGTAGTCGAGCGACTTCACCAGGCGGCGGAAGTCGTCGCGGTGGCGGTCGACGCAGAACGGGTCGGAGAGCGCGATCCCGGCCTTGCCTCCAGCTTTGTGGCAGAGGTCCACGGCGCGTTCGAAGGCCTGTTTGCCCTTGGGCTTGTCGTAGAGATAGCCTTCGAGGAACAGGATCTCGGCGCTGCCTGCCACAGAGTCGGAGACGTCGTCGGGGCCAAGCTCGGAGGAGATGCCGAGGTAGGTGTTCATCGACCGCTCACCGTCGGGCGAGACGAAGATCATGCTCCGGGAGGTCGGGAGCTCTCCGCCCGGGACGGGTGGGTTGACGAAGTCGGTGCCTTCCTTGGCCATGGTCTGGGCGTAGAAGCGACCCAGCGCGTCGTCGTGGACGCGGCCGATGAAGGCGGTGGTGAGACCGAGGTTGCCAAGACCGGCGAGCGTATTGGCGACCGACCCGCCGGGGGCCTGCTGCCGGTTCTGCATTGCGCCGTAGAGAAGCTCTCCGCGTTCGCGTTCGACCAGCTGCATGATGCCCTTCTGTATGCCCATCAGGTCGAGGAACGAGTCATCGGCGGTCGAGAAGACATCGACGATGGCATTGCCAATGCCGACAACCTGATAGGATTTCATGCGGTCTTCTCCGGGTAAAGGCACCAGTCCCGGATCGGGCAGATGCCGCATTTGGGTTTGCGCGCGGTGCAGATATACCGGCCGTGCAGGATAAGCCAGTGGTGGGCGTGGGCCTGGTATTCGACCGGGACGTTATCCTCGATCGCGCGTTCGACCTGGGTTTCGTCCTTGCCGGGACAGATGCCGGTGCGGTTGCCGACGCGGAAGATGTGGGTGTCGACGGCCTGGGCGGGGTGGTGGAACCACATCGACAAGACCACGTTGGCGGTCTTCCTCCCCACGCCGGGCAGGGTGACGAGGGCGGCGCGGGAACTTGGGACCTCGCCGTTGAAGTTGTCGATCAGAAGGCGCGAGAGCTTGATGAAGTTCTTCGCCTTGTTGCGGAACAGGCCGATGGTCTTGATGTGGTCGATCAGGGCGTCCTCACCCAGCGCCAGCATGTTTTCCGGCGTGTCGGCGATCTGGAACAGCTTGCGCGTGGCTTTGTTGACGCCGACATCGGTCGCCTGAGCGGACAAGGCGACGGCCACCAGCAAGGTAAAGGCGTTGACGTGTTCCAATTCGCCCTTGGGTTCGGGCTCGATCTCTGCCAGCCGGGCGAAGATCTGTTTCAGGGCGGCGTAGGGGAGTTGCGGGGTCATGGCGTCTATGCAGCACGAAACCGGGGTTGCGACAAGCCGCAGGAAACGGGTCGCGGTGGAGCGGGCGGGCGGCTACATCTTGGGAAACCCTCGTCGTCGACTTCGTCACTCCTCGCTTGGCACCCCAGCGCGGAGAAGCCGAAGGCGCACGACAAGCCGTCCGAGGAAACCGACATGACCGACCTGTCCCCCGCCTATCATTACCAGGTGATTGCCCGCGCGCTGGAGGTGATCGATGCCGAAGCGCCCGCGCTGACGCTGGAAGACCTGGCCGCAAGGATGCGGATGAGCCCGGCGCATTTCCAGCGGGTGTTCAGCCAGTGGGTGGGCGTCAGTCCCAAGCGCTATCAGCAATACCTGACGTTGGGCCATGCGCGACGGCTTCTGGCGGAACGGCACACGATGCTGGGCACGGCGCTGGAGACGGGCCTGTCGGGCACCGGGCGGCTGCATGACCTGTTCCTGACCTGGGAAGCGATGTCGCCCGGCGATTATGCGCGCGGCGGTGAGGGGCTGGTGATCCGCTGGGGCTGGTTCGAAAGCCCCTTCGGCCCGGCGATCGTGATGGCGACCGGGAAAGGCATCTGCGGCATGGGCTTTGCCGACGAGATGGGGGCCGAGGTGGCGCTGGAGGACCTGATCCGGCGCTGGCCGAAGGCGGCTTACGTCGAGGACCCGATGGCGATCAGGTCCTTGGTTGACGCAGCTTTTGGCGGGCAAGCGACGGAACTGCACCTGATCGGGGCTCCGTTCCAGATCAAGGTCTGGGAGGCCCTTCTGGCCATTCCGACCGGCCATGTCACGACCTATGCCGATATTGCCGGGGCCATCGGCCACCCGCAGGCGCATCGTGCGGTCGGGACGGCGGTTGGGCGCAATCCGATCAGTTTCCTGATCCCGTGCCACCGTGCCTTGCGCCGCGATGGGGGCCTTGGCGGCTATCACTGGGGCCTGCCGAGGAAGCGCGCGATGCTGGCCTGGGAGGCAGCCCGCACGGACATGTGAACGGCTCCGCGATGCGCGGAAGCCTGCCGAGACATCGGGGAACCGCGCCCCCTTTGACGGCGTTCATGTATTGTGTCACGGGTCAACGCACAGGTCCGGAACGGGCCGACTATCGAGGCGAGAGCAAACATGATGACGAAGACCCCCCTGATGCTGGCTGCGGCTGGCGCACTTTTCCTGACCGCTTGTGTCGGTGTCGATCCCAACGCCTATCCCGATGACCCGAACGCACGCACCAAGAACGGTGCCGTGATCGGCGGCCTGCTGGGTGCGGCAGCAGGGGCCGCGACGGCCAATGACGGCAACGAGTTCAAGGGCGCGATCCTTGGCGGC
>JBGSVS010000210.1:0-3525 GCA_041752895.1 Tabrizicola sp. | reverse complement strand
GGGCGACTGGTGCGCGTCCTGCCCGACTGGTCGACGCCGCGGAAAGCGATCTACTTCGTCTACCCGTCTGCCCAGTCGGTCACCGCGCGGCTGCGGGTCTTTATCGACCATCTGGCGCGGGTCATGGCCGAGGAGTGATCATTCCCGCTTCGGTACCCCGTCATGGGGCCCAAGCGGACGGGCCGGTGCGTCCTCCCACCAGTCGCTGCGCAGGGGTTTGCGGTCCGGGTCAACCGGGTAAAGGATCTTGCCGTTCGGGCGGTTGCGGTCGCCCACGACGATGAGGCGCACCACCGACCCGCTGTCGTTCAGGAACGTATGCGCCACACCGGTGCCCGCCTTGAACCCCACGGCATCGCCGGGAGCCAGCCGGTGCAGATGCCCGTCGATCCAGACATCCGGCGTGCCCTCGATGACGAAAATGAACTCGTCCTCGACACTTTCGGCATGTGGCAGCGATGTGCGTCGCCCCGGTTCCAGCCTGACGTGATGGATGCCAAGCAGGTCGAACCCGAAATGACTGCTGTAGTCCGCATCCCGGCCCATCGTTTCGGACCGACCCTTGTAGGACCACTCCGGCCCCTCGATGTCTTCCCACCGCACGATCTCGCCAGGCCGTGTCATTCTGCTGCCAACTTCTCGGCCGCCTCGATCTCGGCGGCCTTCGCTTCGACCAGTCCGACGATGTGATCCACCATCCGGTCGTTGGACAGCGTATGGTCCTGCTTGCCCGCCAGATAGACCATGCCCTTGCCCGCCCCGCCGCCGGTAAAACCGATGTCGGTCATTAAGGCCTCGCCCGGGCCGTTCACCACGCAGCCGATGATCGACAGGCTCATCGAGGTGGTGATATGCGCCAGCCGTTCCTCCAGCGCCGAGACGGTCTTGATCACGTCGAACCCCTGCCGCGCGCAGGAGGGGCACGAGATGATCGTCACCCCCCGGTGGCGCAGGCCAAGCGATTTCAGGATCTCGTAGCCGACCTTCACTTCCTCGACCGGGTCCGCCGACAGCGACACCCGGATCGTGTCGCCGATCCCGAACCACAAGAGCTGGCCAAGCCCGATGGCCGATTTCACCGTGCCAGACACAAGGCCCCCAGCTTCGGTGATCCCCAAGTGGATCGGCGCATCCGTGGCACCGGCCAGTTGCTGATACGCCGCCGACGCCAGGAACACATCAGACGCCTTCACGCTGATCTTGAATTCGTGAAAATCGTTGTCCTGCAACAGCTTGATGTGATCAAGGCCGCTTTCGACCATCGCGTCGGGGCACGGCTCGCCGTATTTCTCCAGAAGGTGCTTTTCCAGCGACCCCGCGTTGACCCCGATCCGGATGCTGCAGCCATGGTCCTTCGCCGCGCGCACCACTTCGGCCACGCGTTTCGCGTCGCCGATGTTGCCGGGGTTGATCCGCAGACAGGCCGCGCCCGCCTCGGCTGCCTCAATCGCGCGCTTGTAATGGAAATGGATGTCCGCGACGATCGGGACGGGGCTTTCGGCGACGATCTCCTTCAGCGCGCGGGTCGAGTCCGCATCCGGAGTGGAGACCCGGACGATGTCGGCCCCCGCGACCGCACAGCGCTGGATCTGGTCGATGGTCGCCGCCACATCCGTGGTCAGCGTGTTGGTCATCGTCTGAACGCTGATCGGCGCGTCACCCCCGACAAGCACCTTGCCGACCCGGATCTGCCGCGAGGGCCTGCGCTCGATGTTGCGCCAGGGGCGGATGGGGTTGTGGGTCATCGCAAAAGCTCCGGTTCTACGCGGCCCAAGCATAGGCCGCGGGACGGGAACCGGCAATGGGCGCGGGGCTATTCGGTCGCTTCGGTCGCAGGGGCCGCGACCACGTCCGAGGCATCTGCCGTCGCGAACTTCGCCAGGTCCACGTCCGCTGTGGGGTCAGCCTGGGCAAAGCTTTGCGTCAGCGCCTCGGGCGACAACGCGATGTCCTTGATGACCTGCGCGCCCGGAGCGACCGGGCCATAGGTCACCCCGTCGACGACAAAATAGATCGACCCCGAGTTGCCGGTGCGGAACACGGCGGCGGTTTCCAGCGCGGGGACGGTGTAGCGTTCGCCCGCATCGAGGATCTTTTCGAACAGGACCGTGCCATCCGCCGCGTTCACCCGGACCCAGGACGGGCGCACGGCCAGCACCTCGACGCCTTCCTTGGCATCGGCGATGACCTGCACGTCGCTGCCAAGCGATTCTTCGACGGCGGCTTCCACGGCATCTGCCTCGGCGACCTGGGCCAGAACCCCGGTCTCGCGCGGGTTGATCGCGGCAATCGGGCCATCACGTGAGGTCAGGACCGGCACGTCCAGCGCTTGCGGGCGATAGAGCCGGTCAAGAACATCGGACGAGGCCTTGCCTTCGGCGCTTGCCACCGTCTCGGTCGCTGGCTCGGCCGGGCGGGTCGCGACGACCTGCGGCGCAGTGGTTCCGGCATTGGACAGGGGATCGATCTGGGCGACCACGGTCGGCGCTTCGTCGACCGGGGCAAGGGACACGCGCTGCACTTCCTGCAACACCGACCAGCCGCCATAGCCAATCGCGCCGATCAGCGCGACAAGAACGGCGATGGACCCCACCGCACCCGGTTCAACCTGCGAGAAGATCGCTTCACCGCGCGGGATGAAGCTGGCGTTCGGATCGCCAAGCGGATCAGCGTGTTCGCCACGCGACCGGGCCTTGGCCATCTGCTGCGGCGAGGCGGCGGCGGACAGGCCATGCGACACGGAATACCCTGCCTCGGCGCAAAAACGCTCGAACGCCCATTCCGGGTCCATCGCCAGATAGCGCGCATAGGACCGGACGTAACCGGCGACGAAACCGGGGGTCTCGAAAGCCGAAAGATCGGCGTTTTCGATGGCGGCGATGTAGGTGGCCTTGATCTTCAGCTCACGCTGGACGTCCAGCAGGGACTTCCCAAGCGTGGCACGCTCGCCGCGCATGAGATCGCCGAGACGCAACTCGAAGTCGTCAAAGCCCTTTGGCTTGTCCTCTTCGGTCGTCGAAGGTTTCGACCTCCAACCGATCATCTGCCCGCTGTCCCCTTCGGTGCACCTGTACGAAAGCCGCCTTCCCCAGCGACTCACTGCCTTGTTCTATTGGACAAACTCTAACATAGGGCAAGGGGTTTTCCACAGGGCGGGGGCCCTACGCGACCGCTTCGGCACGATTCAGCGCACAATGCGACCAGAGCGCGTCCATCGCACGCACCAGTTTGTCGATCTCTGCCGCGTCATGGACCGGCGAGGGCGTAAAGCGCAGCCGTTCAGTGCCACGCGGAACCGTGGGGAAATTGATCGGCTGGACGTAGAGTCCGTGGTCTTCCAGCAGCATGTCCGAGATCAGCTTGCAGTGAACCGGATCGCCGACATGGACCGGGACGATGTGGCTGCCGTGGTCGATGAACGGAAGACCAAGCGCCCGCAGCCGCGTCTTCAGGATCGTCGCCTGGGTCTGGTGCCGGACCCGCAGCGCGCGGCCGCCCTCGCCCTTCAGGAACCGGACCGAAGCC
>JBGSVS010000209.1:0-1904 GCA_041752895.1 Tabrizicola sp. | reverse complement strand
GCCGAGGCCGTCGGAGGCGAGGGTCGAGGCGGGGGCCGCGACCCAGGTCTTGCGGAAGAGAGCGTTGCCGAGTTTGAAGTTCATCTCGGCCTCGAAGGGCATGTTGGCGGAGTGTTGGCTGAAGGCGTCGGCGGTGGTGAGGACGCGGACAGTGGCAGCCCCGGCGGGCTTGGCCTCAAACGGTTCGGGCTTGGTGAAATCGGTGGGCGGGGCGAGGACGGCGGCGATCTTGGCGGCGTCTTCGGGGGTGCGGGGGATCACGGGGAGATGGCGGTCGTCCAGGGTCTGGGCGAAGGCGGGCGCTGCGGCGAGGGTCAGGAGGAGGACGAGGCGCATGGGAGACTCCGTTGGGCGAGTCATACGCCTGAGTAGTTGAGTATTTCAATCGGAAAGCATCGGACGCGGTGTCGCAGGGGGCGGTCGGGTTACGTATTGAGCGCTGACGCGCGTGGCTTTTGTCTCGTCGTCGGGACTGACGCCCTCCTCCTCGGAAGGCGCTTTGCGCGGGAGTATTTGGGAAGAGGGCAAGTTCGGGCGGGAGCCGCGCCGTTGCGGGGCCTCCGGCGCTGGGATCACTCGGCCTTGCTGGCGGGTTTGGCGTTGAGAAGGCCGTAGCGTTCGGCGCCGAGGGTGTCGAAGAGGCCGAGCTGGGTTTCCAGGAAGTCGATGTGGCCTTCCTCGTCAGCGATCAACTGATCGAACAGACCGCGGGTCACGAAATCGCCCACGGCATCGCAGTGGCGGCGGGCTTCGATGTAGAGCGTGCGGGCGTCGTGTTCGGCGGCGAGATCGGCTTCGAGCGTTTCCCGCACGGTCTGGCCGATGCGCAAGCTGTCCAGCTTTTGCAGGTTCGGGTGGCCTTCGAGAAAGATGATCCGCGCGATCAGGCGGTCGGCGTGGTGCATCTCTTCGATGCTTTCGGCGCGGGATTTGTCGGCGAGATGGCCAAACCCCCAGTCTTCCTGCAGACGAAAGTGCAACCAGTACTGGCTGACGGCGGTCAGTTCGGACCGAAGCGCTGCGTTGAGATATTCGATGACCTTTGCGTCGCCCTTCATGGCGTCTCCTTTGCGTGCCTGTCGCCGATTCAACGGCTGGGTGCGGGTGTGGTTCCGTCAGCCAGTCTTGCGGACCGGGTTTGGCGGGGCTGGGATGCGGAAGCTTGGCGTCTGCCGCATCGTGTCGACGAAGAGCGGCATGCACCCCCCGCAATCGGCACGCTTGCCAAGCGCGTGGTAGATCTTGCCGGGAGTGATGACGGTATCGGGGTCAGAGGCGCGCATCCAGTCCACCGCCGCGCGGATGTCGTGGTCGGAGATGGACTGGCAGTGGCAGACGATCATTGCAGCGGCTCGACCCTACTGGAAGACAGCGTTCGGGTTGTCGAGGCTGTCAGAGCCTTCGAAGCTGATCTTCGAGAGGCCCAGCACAGTCACGGCCCGGTCGATGGAGGCGGTCTGCGTCACCAGCGCGTTGACGGCGGCCATGATCAGTTCCTCGCCCTTGGCATCGCCTGCGGCGAGCATCTGGTCGTAGGCCATGCCGCCTTCCGCCGCGGCCTTGATCGCGCCAAGGGCCATGACCGAGGCGTCAAGCTCGGCCTTCAGCTGGGTGTCGATGGCAGGATCGGCCGCAGCGACGAGGTCCGACATCGAGGGACCCGCGACGGTGGAGCCGTCGATGCGGGTGTAGGAGCCGAGGTAGACGTTCCGGATCCCGAGGCCGTCGTAGTAGTGGCTATTGTGAGTGTTGTCGGAAAAGCAGTCGTGTTCCTCTTCCGGGTCGTTCAGCATCAGGCCGAGCTTGATCCGTTCGCCGGCGAGTTCGCCGTAGGAGAGGCTGCCCATTCCAGTCAGGACAGCCAGCAGCCCGGCCTGCGGGTCGGCGGTCACGGCGGCGCGGGC
>JBGSVS010000208.1:0-6352 GCA_041752895.1 Tabrizicola sp. | reverse complement strand
GCCTATGGGCTGATCCTGCCGCAAGCGGTGCTGGATGCGCCACGGCTTGGGTGCCTGAATATCCACGCCAGCCTTCTGCCGCGGTGGCGCGGGGTCGCGCCGATCCATCGGGCGATCATGGCGGGCGACCGGGAAACCGGGGTGTGCATCATGCAGATGGAGGCGGGATTGGACACCGGGCCGGTCCTGCTGCGAGAGGCGGTGGCAATCGGGGCCGAAGAGACGACGGCGGACCTGCACGACCGGCTGAGCGCTCTGGGGGCCCGGCTGATCGTCCAAGCGCTGGACCAGTTGCCCTTGCCGGCGGTGAAGCAGCCTGCCGAGGGCGTGACCTACGCCGCCAAGATCGACAAGGCCGAGGCACGGGTCGACTGGACCCGCCCGGCGGTCGAGGTGGACCGGCAGATCCGGGGGCTGTCGCCGTTTCCGGGCGCTTGGGTAGACGTCAAAGGCGAGCGGGTGAAACTTCTCCGCTCACGCCTGGCTGACGGTCAGGGCGCGCCGGGGCAGGTGCTTGGCGGCTTTACGGTGGCCTGCGGCGAAGGCGCGGTCGAGATCACCGAAGCGCAACGTGAAGGCAAGCGGCCGATGGCAGCGTCAGAAGTGCTGCGCGGACTGATTCTTCCTGCGACCCTATAGCGCAGGGGGCCAAGGCTTCCCATATTCCAGGAACAAGGGAACGGGAGGGACACCATTCCGCTTGTCGCTCTGCTGGTTATCGGGGTTGCTGTGGGCTTTCTGGCCAGCCGCATCCTGAAAGTGAACATGGACACGCCGTCGACGATTGCGCTCGGCGTGCTGGGCGCGCTGATCGGGACAGTGGTCCTGCGCGGGCTGGTGATGCTTGCCGGGATCGGCGCAGGGTTTGTCGGCGCGCTTCTCGGGGCACTGGTCCTGATCTGGGCCTGGAAGACCTGGGCTAAGTAAGCCGCTTTACCGCGTCCTTCAGCCGGAAGCTGGGGTCACCTGCCCGGGACCAGAACGCCTGGCCCTGCCACGCCGCAAACAGAAGGGCTGCACTTTCGCGGGCCTTCTGGCCGCCGCCGAGACGGAGCGTGAGGGCCGTTTCAACCCCCTTCCGCCAGCCATCAGCGCGCTGCGCGAGGTCGGCGTTGCCAAGGTCGTAGGCGATGGCAAGCACATCCACCGCTCCGATCGCCTTTAAAAGGCCCTGCGGCCCCTTGTCGGAGGTCCCGGAAATGGCAAGAGCAGTGCGATGCTCAAGCTCTTCCCAAGCGGCCAGCCGGGCCGCGCGTACCATTCCATCGCGTGAGCCGTAGCGCTGGACCAGTGTCGGGGGGGCTAGACCCGTGGCCTTGCTGACAGAGCCGAAGGATACCGCCTTGTCACCGCCCGCGTTCAGCAGGCGCTGGATGACGGCGAAGACCTTGGCGTCGGGGATGGTGCGGGTACGTGGCATGGGCCGAAGATAAACGAATGTTCGTTCATCTGGCAAGCCTAGCGCTTGGGTGCGCCGGGCCTTGGGGGCTGCGACCTGTAGACGGGCAGACGCCAGCCAAGCGCAATGCTGCCCGCGCGCAGGGTGAAGACAATCCCGGCGCAAATCAGAAGTGACAGGCCCTGCCCCAGTCCCGCCAGCCCAGCGACGACAGCGCCCAGCGATCCGGCGAAGGCGCAGGTCGCGTAAAGCTCGCCCTGTTTCAGGATCAGCGGCACTTCGTTGCAGACGACGTCGCGCAAGAGACCTCCCATGCAGCCGGTGATCATCCCCATCACCAGGACGATGGGCCAGCCTTGCCCCTCGGCCAGTGCCACGGCCACCCCGGCGGGGACAGCGACGGCGAGAGCTGCCGCGTCGAACCACAAAAGCGCCCGGTAGCGGCTTTCCAGCAAGTGCGCGGTCAAGAAGACAAGGATCGCGGCGGCGGTGGCCACGCCAAGCGGCAGGGGATCGGCGACCCAGAAAACTTCACGGTTCAGGATCGCGTCGCGCAATGTGCCGCCACCAACAGCGGTCAGGCAGGCAATGAAGACGAAGCCGACGATGTCCAGTTGCGACCGGCTGGCGGCCAGTGCCCCCGTCAGCGCAAAGACCAGCACCGAGGCATAGTCAAGCGCATCGGGAAGGGCAAAGCCCAGGGTCATGCCGGGGCCTTGAACGGGGCCATCCCCGCCCGGGCAAGTTCGTCGGCGCGTTCGTTTTCCGCGTGGCCAGCATGGCCCTTGATCCAGCGCCAGGTGACTTTGTGGGTCGCGGCGGCAGCCTCAAGCCGTTGCCAAAGCTCAACATTCTTGACCGGGGACCCGCCCGCAGTGCGCCAACCCTTGCGCTTCCAACCGGCGATCCAGTCGGTGATACCGTTCTTCACATAGGCGCTGTCGGTGACGATGGTCAGCTCGGTCGGGCGGGTCAAAGCCTCCAGCGCCGAGATCGCGGCCAGAAGTTCCATGCGGTTGTTGGTGGTCATGGCCTCGCCACCTTGCAGGGTGCGCTCCTTGATCACGACGCCGTTTTCGCGCGCCAGCATCAAGACGCCCCAGCCGCCGGGGCCGGGGTTCCCGGAACAAGCGCCGTCGGTATAGGCGAAAAGCTCGGGCATGGGGTCAGGCCTGCAAGGGGATGGCAAGGCAGGCAAGCACGACGACCGTCAGCATGACCCGCAGCCGCAGCCACCAGGCGGGGGCTAGGCCCCAGGCCGAGAACATGGCGTCGAGGAGGAGAAGGCCGATGAACCCTGCGGCGAGGAAGATGGTCGAGATGTCCGAGGCGTCGGTGACCGCAAGGAACACCCAAAGTGCAGGGATGACGGAAAGGACATAGGCAAAGGCGGCCTCGCGCCCCTGAGCCTTGGTGGCAAACCCCCAGAGGACCCCCGACATGAACGAGAGGATCACGGTGCCGTAGGTCAGCCCGACGTAAGCGCCAAGGAACATCGGCGACAGCCACTCAGCGGCCCAGGCGGACAGCGCAGGCGACTGGTGCGTGGCGGCCGACCACAGGAACGGGATCAGCCCGGCGAGACCGAGGAGAAGGGCAGGACGGGGAATGCGGCGGTCATCAGGGATGGCGTCTGTCATGCGGCCCGATCTAGCGCGACCTGCGCGCCAAGGCCAGCGGTCAGTGATCCGTCAATCGCCAGCCAGAACCGGCAGCAGCGTCTCTGGCATCGCCGCGACGATCGCCGCCAGCACCGTCTGGACACGGGGCTCGTCTGCCTCGATCGGCTGGGCGATCAGGTCGATGGTTCCGCCGCGCAGGAAGACGGTGCCCGAGGTCCAGGCGCCACCAACTTTGGGTGGGTTCCGGGCAATGGCCGGGCGGTCGGCCAATTGGCTGGCTTTGGCTGCCCTGAGGATGCCCTCAACACCGTCGGAAACCGCCGCGCCTTCTGCGGCCTTGCAGGCGGGGGCCTCGGTTTCGTAGCCGGCGCAGCGGGTCACCGTGACCCAGCCGTCGGCGCTGACCGTCACTTCGACGGACCAGGCAAAGGGGGGCGCGAGACTGCCCGAGTGTGCCGTCAAAGTTGCCATGACATCACTCTCGGCCATCGCACTGACGGGCAGCAGCAACAGAGCCGTGACGAGGGACTGTTTCAGCATTCATGCGGGCTCGCGCAGGATGCGGGGGACCTTGAATTCGATGTCCTCGACGGCGGTTTCGACAAGGTCGACGGTGACCGTATAGCGGGCGCGGAAGGCGTCGATGACTTCGTTGACGAGGACCTCGGGGGCCGAGGCCCCGGCGGTGAGGCCGATGGACCGGACGCCTTCAAGGGCGCGCCAGTCGATGTCGGTCGCGCGCTGGATCAGCATGGAATAGGGGCAGCCGGCGGCGGTGCCGACCTCGACCAGACGCTTGGAGTTCGAGGAGTTCGGCGCGCCGATCACGAGGAGGGCGTCGATCTTCGGGGCGACAGCTTTCACGGCGGCCTGGCGGTTGGTGGTGGCGTAGCAGATGTCGTCGTGGGCGGGGGCGTGGATCAGGGGGAAGCGGGCCTTGAGGGCGGCGGCGATCCCGGCGGTGTCGTCGACGGACAGGGTGGTCTGGGTGATGAATGCCAGTTTCGCCGGATCGCGGACTTGCAGGGTGGCCACGTCTTCGACGGTTTCAACGAGAAGGACCTCTCCCGCTGGAAGCTGGCCCATGGTGCCGACGGTTTCCGGGTGGCCTTCGTGGCCGATGTAGATCATCTGGGTCCCGGCCTCATGGTGGCGGGCGGCTTCGTTGTGGACCTTGGTGACGAGGGGGCAGGTCGCGTCAACGGCGATCATGTTCCGCTGGGCGGCCTCGGCTGGGACGGACTTCGGGACACCGTGGGCGGAGAAGACGACGGGGCGGTCGGTGGGGCATTCGTCGAGCTCTTCCACGAAGATCGCACCTTGGGCCTTCAGGGCGTCGACGACGAACTTGTTGTGGACGATCTCGTGGCGGACGTAGACCGGGGCGCCCCATTTCTGCAGGGCCATCTCGACGATCTTGATCGCGCGGTCCACCCCGGCACAGAAGCCGCGGGGGGCGGCGAGGTAGAGGGTCAGGGGGGGCAGGTCGGGCATGGGGCGGCCTTCGGCAGGGGTCGCGACAGATGTAAGGCCTGCGGGGGAGGACGTCTAGCGCCGGAAGTGTCCACGGTGGACAGAATGCCAATCTTGATTTTGAATCAAAGCCTTGGTCGCGGGCGTTAGGAATTTCTTAAGAGGATGGTTACTGGCCTATCCACCAAGGACTGCGATCCCAAACCAGCCAAGCGCGATGTAGCGGCCGGTCTTGGCGATGGCGACCAGCAGCAGGAAAACGGGGAACGGCACCCGCAGCACCCCGGACAGGGCCACGATCATGTCGCCGAACGGCGCCCACGAGAGGAGCAACAGCCAAAGCCCCCAGCGGCTCCACCAGCTTTCGGCGCGGGCCATCTGGTCGGGCTTCAGCGGAAACCAGCGGTGGTCGCGCTGGTCGGACAGCCAGCGCCCAAGGCCGTAGGTGACGCATGAGCCGAGCGTGTTGCCAATGGAGGCGACAAGGATCAGGGCAAAGGTATCCCACCCCGCGGCCTGCAGGCCGAGGAACACCAATTCCGATTGAAACGGAACCGGCGTCGCGGCCAGGAAGGCCGCGGCGAACAGCCCGAGAAGGGCGATCATACTGCGATCACGGAGAGCTCCCCAGCTGCCCCGGCGATCACAGAGATCACTTCACCTCGACCGCGACCTCTTCGTTCACCATCGGGCGCGGTTCGCGCGGCGGGCGACCGATGACTTCGCGCAGCTCGTCCAGTTCGATGAAGTTGTCGGCCTGACGGCGCAGTTCGTCCGCGATCATCGGCGGCTGGCTGCGGATGGTGGACACCACCGAGACCCGAACCCCTTGACGCTGCAGGCTTTCCACCAGCGGACGGAAGTCGCCGTCGCCCGAGAAAAGCACCACATGATCGACCCGCGCGGCAAGCTCCATGGCATCGACGCAAAGCTCGATGTCCATGTTGCCCTTCACCTTCCGCCGTCCCTGGCTGTCGGTGTATTCCTTGGCGGGTTTGGTCCGCATCGTGAAGCCGTTGTAGTGGAGCCAGTCCACCAACGGCCGGATCGGCGAGTAGTCGTCGTTTTCAAGCAGCGCGGTGTAGTAGAACGCGCGAAGAAGCTTTCCGCGACGCAGGAACTCCATCCGGAGAAGCTTGTAGTCGATGTCGAAACCGAGCGCCTTGGCGGCCGCGTAAAGGTTCGATCCATCAATGAACAGCGCAAGCCGTTCGTCCTTGTAAAACATTCAAAGGTCCCCTCAATGTCGCCGCGCGGAAGCTTGGGCCCCGTGTCTTTTGCACGGCAAAGTCTAAAATCGCACGGCTAACGATTGGTGAATAGCAGTCAGAGACGCTTTCCGACAAGTGAAGTATAGGAAATAATTCCCCGTGATGGTGAAATCCACACATCTTCTGGTTGCGTTAGGCGCAAACCTGCCATTCGGGGATGCGCCCCCGGAGGAGACGCTTCGCCACGCTTTCAAAGCGCTTTCGAAAGAAGGCCTTTTGGTTCTTGCGGTTAGCCGGTTCTTTGCCACGCCCTGCTTTCCCGCGGGCGCCGGACCGGACTATGTGAACGCGGCGGCGGTTCTGGCGGCCTCGCCGGAAAGTGACCCGGCGTCAATTCTGGTGAGCCTGCACAAGGTCGAGGCAGAGTTCGGTCGCAGCCGCGAGGTGCGCTGGGGGATGCGGACGCTGGATCTTGATCTTGTGGCGATGGGCGATTCGATCCTGCCCGATGCGGCGACGCAGGACCTGTGGCGCACTCTTCCCCCCGAGGCGCAGGCCAGACGTGCCCCTGACCGGCTGATCCTGCCGCATCCCCGGCTGCAGGACCGGGCCTTCGTGCTGGTGCCCCTGGGTCGCCCTGGAGATCG
>JBGSVS010000207.1:0-3965 GCA_041752895.1 Tabrizicola sp. | reverse complement strand
GTCAGGCGCGCGGCAATGCCCGGCAGGGGTTCGTCACCATCGGCCAGAAGGCGGACGCTGTCGGCGATGACCGCCAGCCGCCGGGCAGCGCCCACGGCCAAGGTTGCGCGGGCTTCGCCGATGCTGGCGACGGTGTCGGGGTTGGTCCAGTAGTTGAACTCGACTTGACCGATCATGTATTCGGCATTCGGAAAGACGGGTTCGTCGAAATCGTCCAAGAGGCCCCAGAGGTGATCGGGGTGGCCGTGGGTGAACAGGACATGGGTGATGTCGTCGATGGTCAGGCCCATGGCCTCCAGTGCTTCGGCGAGTTTGCCCGCGCTGGGTTGGAAGTCGGGGCCCGCACCGACGTCGAAGAGGACGGTGTTGGTGCCGTCGCGCAGGAGGGTCACGTTGCAGGGCGGGGTCAGCTGGTCAGTCGGCAGGCCGTATTTCGCGACGATGGCCTGCATTTCTTCTTGGGGCATTCCGCCCAGAATGAAGTCACCGGGCAGGACCAGGCTGCCGTCCGACAGCGTGTCGATCTGCGTGGACCCAAGCGTCAGCGTGCTGGCGGCCCAGAGACGGCGCGGGGCAAGGGGTGCAGCCAGGGCTGCAGCGGAGGCGGCAAGAAGGGTGCGGCGGGTCAGCATGGGCTTGTCCAGTAAGAAGGGGCGGGCACGATGGTCTCGCGCCCGCCAGTTGGGGAGGAAGGGATCAGCCGAACATGTCGGCGGTGATCCCGGCGTACCAGCCGAGGCTCTCCTCGTAGGTCGCCTTGCGGAGAGCGGCATCCTCGCCGGTCTCCGAGATGAAGCTTTCGACGGATGCGATCTTTTCCGGCGTCGGCTCATAGCTTGCGCCGACCTTGACCCCGTCTTCGGGTGCGATCAGCGACCAGCAGGTGTTGGAGTATTTGGCCGGGAAGGTCTTGGACCCGGTCAGCTCACCCCGGATCGTCATGGACGCGACCTTGGCCTGGCTGTTGGCCGAGAAGCCGGACTTCGGCATGTCGCCCTGTGCCGAGCTGTCGCCGAGGACCCAGACGTTTTCGTCCGCCTTCGACTTCATCGTTGCTGGATCGACCGGGGCCCAGCCCGAGTCATCGGTCACGCCAGCAAGGGCCGCGATCTTGCCTGCCATCTGGCCGGGGATCACGTTGCAGCAATCGACCTTGGTCACCTCGCCGTCGATCACGACTTCCATCGTGTCGGGGCGCACTTCGACGGCGTTGCCGCCGAAATCCGGGCCGATCCAGTCGACCATGCCATCGTAGTGCTTCTGCCAGCCCTCCTCGAACAGCGCCTGCTTCGAGAACTTGTCCTTGGGGTCAAGGACCAGAATCTTGGCGGTCGGGTTCTTTTCCTTCAGCACATGGGCGATCATGCTGATCCGCTCATAGGGGCCGGGCGGGCAGCGGTAGGGGTTCGGCGGGGCGACCATGGCAAAGGTGCCGCCTTGGGGCATTTCCTCGACCATCTTCTTCAGAAGCTGGGTCTGAGGGCCGGCCTTGTAGGCGTGGGGCATGATCTCGGCATGGGTCTCGGCGGACCAGCCGGGGACCGAGCCGTCCTTGAAGTCGATGCCGGGCGACAGGACGAGGCGATCATAGGGCAGAACCGTGCCGCTGGCGAGCGTCACGGTCTTGGCCGCGCGGTCGACGGCGGTGGCCATGTCGTTGATGACGGTCACGCCTGCTCCGGCCATCTTGTCATAGCCGTGCTGGAGGCTTTCAAACTCGCGGAAGCCGCCAAGGTAGAGGTTGGAGAAGAAGCAGGTGGTGTAGATCGGGTTGGCTTCGACGAGGGTGACCTCCAAAGCGCCGTCGCTATCCTTGGCCAGATAGCGCGCGGCGGTGGCGCCCCCCGCGCCGCCGCCGATGACCACGACCTTGGGTTTGGCTTGGCCCCAAACAGTTGGAGCGGTCAGAAGGGCGCTGGCGGCGATGCCGGTGCCCAGGAATAGGCGTCTGTTCAGTTGCATTGGGTTCTCCTCCCCATGGGTTTCGTCTGACGCGGTTTTCCCCGCGCTTCGGTCATTCAAGCGTTGCGAAATAGGCGGCGAGTGCCGCGATTTCCTCTTCGTTCAGGCGGCCCGCCATCATCTGCATGACGGGATGCGGGCGCAGCTTTTGCTTGTAGGCGTGCATGGCGACGACGAAATCCTCGGCCGGCCAGCCGGTGACCGAGGGGATGCCCTGATCCGACCCATCGGCCTGGTGGCAGGTCTGGCATTCCGAGGCGAGGTACTCGCCGTAATCCGGGTCGCCGTCGATGGCGAGGATTTCGGGCGAGAGGTCGGGGTTGGTCTTTACTGCGGTGGGTTCCGCCTCGGGGATGTTCTGCGGCTTGTCGGACCATTCGCGCAGGAAGGCCAGAAGGTCGGCACGATCATTTTCGTCGGCAAGCCCGCGGTAATTCATGCGTGTGCCAGAAACGAGCGCCTTGGGGTTTTCGATATAGGCGTCAAGGGTTTCCAGTGTCCATGTCAAACCGTCCGCCCCCATGCGCGCCATGGATTTCGAATAGCTGAAGTCTTCGGCAGCCCCGGCGCGGCGCCCGAATATGCCGGTCAATCGGGGGCCGACGCGGTTCTTGGCTTCGGGGCCGATCCGGTGGCAGGCGGCGCATTCCTTGTTGAAGAGCGCGCCGCCCTGATCAGGGTTGCCGATCTCTTCTGCCAAGGTCGGACTGGCAAGTCCGACGGCGAACAGCAAGACCGTAAGGCGTGCGCGCAAGTCCATTGTCACGGGCCGAAGGTCGAAAGGTAGGCGATGACGGCGTCTCGGTCTTCGGGCTTTTTCAGGCCGGCGAAAGACATCTTGGTGCCGTTCACAAAGCCCTTGGGGTTTTCAAGGAAGGTTTGCAGCGAGGCCGCATCCCAGACCCCACCAGCGGCCCCCATCTCGGCCAGAGTGTTGGAATACTTGAACCCCTCGGCCTGGCCCATCGCCGCGCCGACAACACCGTTAAGGGCTGGTCCGACGGCGTTCTTCGCACCTGCACCGACCTTGTGACAGGCGGAGCACTTCTTGAACACGGACTCACCGGCGGCGACGAGGGTGGGGTCGGCTGCACCAGCGGCGGGAGCCTCGACGGCAGTTTCGGCTGCGGCTTCGGCGGCCGGTTCGGCCACAGGCTCGGCGGTCGGTTCCGGCGTGACTTCAGCAGTTTCAGTCGCCTGCGGTGCGGCCTCCTCGGGGGGCGCTGTCTCGCCGGTCGAGGCAAGCGAGATCACCGGCAGGGTCCCGGCGGGTTTGCCGTCCGGGTCTTCCGGGGTCACGTTGATCTCGATCGCGCGCTTGGTCACTTCGGGTGCTGCGGTGCGGCAGTTCTCCATGCAGGGTTCGGCGCTGAACAGCGGATACTCGGTCACTTGCCGGTCGTCGGGATAGAAGCCCTCGGCATTCGGCATGACGACTTCGGTGAAGTTCTCTTTGGTCAGGACAAAGTCGTCTTCGACCAGACCGTTGGAATAGAGCAGGAATGCCGTGATCGCATAGGTGTCGTCCGCCGACAGGGTCTGCGCCCCGCCGAAGGGCATCGAGCGGTGGACATAGTCGAAGACGGTCGACAGGTGCGGCCAGTAGCTTCCCACGGTCTTGACCGGACGCGGATCGGTCAGGGTGCCTGTGCCGCCAGCAAGGACGGGCCAGCTGTCCAACCCTTCGGCAAAGTCGCCGTGGCAGGAGGCGCAGTTGTCGGCAAACACGCTTTCGCCGGTCTCCACGTCGCCCGAACCCTCTGGCAAGCCTGTGCCATCGGGCAGGACGGCAACGTCCCAGGCTTCGATCTCATCGGGCAGGGCAGGGCGACCAAGGCCCAGCGGAGCGGATGCCGCCAGTATTGGGGCGGGACTGGCAGTGGCTGTTTCGGCTGCGGGGGCTTCAGCGGCTGGGTCTGCTTCGGCCTCGACGGCTTCGGTCGCGGGGGCGGTTTCGGTCGGCGCTGCGACCGCTTCTGCGACGGGCTCGGCTGCAGGCTCGG
>JBGSVS010000206.1:0-8052 GCA_041752895.1 Tabrizicola sp. | reverse complement strand
GGACATTCTTGCAGAGCCTGAGGCCCGTCGTGAGGCCGCGCGGGCCGGGGGCGGGGAGCGTCGGGTGCAGGCCCAGCACGCCAAGGGCAAGCTGACCGCGCGCGAACGGGTCGAGCTTTTGCTGGACGAAGGCTCGTTCGAGGAATTCGACATGTTCGTCGCCCACCGCTGCACCGATTTCGGGATGGAGAAGGACCGCCCCGCAGGCGATGGCGTCGTGACCGGTTGGGGCACGATCAACGGCCGGCAGGTCTATGTCTTCAGCCAGGATTTCACGGTGATGGGCGGGTCGGTGTCCGAGACGCACGGCGCGAAGATCTGCAAGATCATGGACATGGCGATGCAGAACGGCGCGCCGGTGATCGGGATCAACGATTCCGGCGGGGCGCGGATTCAGGAGGGCGTCGCGTCCCTGGCGGCTTATGGCGAGGTGTTTCAGCGGAACATCGAGTCCTCGGGCGTCGTGCCGCAGATCTCTCTCATCATGGGGCCTTGTGCGGGCGGCGCGGTCTATTCCCCGGCGATGACCGACTTCATCTTCATGGTGAAGGATTCCAGCTACATGTTCGTCACCGGCCCCGATGTGGTGAAGACCGTGACCAACGAGGTGGTGACGGCCGAGGAGTTGGGCGGGGCCTCGACCCACACCCGCAAGTCCTCGGTCGCCGATGGGGCCTTCGAAAACGACGTCGAGGCCTTGGCCGAAGTGCGCCGCCTGTTCGACTTTCTGCCCTTGAACAACCGGCAGAAGGCCCCCGTCCGGCCGTTCTTCGATGATCCCTCGCGGATCGAGACGAGCCTCGATACCTTGGTCCCCGACAACCCGAACCAGCCCTACGACATGAAGGAGCTGATCGCGAAGGTCGCCGACGAGGGCGATTTCTTCGAGGTGCAGAAGGACTTCGCCGGCAACATCATCATCGGCTTCATCCGGTTGGAGGGCCAGACCGTGGGCGTGGTTGCGAACCAGCCGATGGTGCTGGCCGGATGCCTCGACATCGACGCAAGCCGCAAGGCCGCGCGGTTCGTGCGGTTCTGCGATGCCTTCGAAATCCCGATCCTGACCTTTGTCGACGTGCCGGGTTTCCTGCCAGGGACGGGGCAGGAATACGGCGGGGTCATCAAGCACGGCGCCAAGCTGCTTTTCGCCTATGGCGAGGCCACGGTCCCGAAGGTCACGGTGCTGACCCGCAAGACCTATGGCGGGGCCTATGTGGTGATGGCGTCCAAGCACCTGAAGGCTGACTTCAACTATGCCTGGCCCACGGCCGAGGTCGCAGTGATGGGCGCGAAAGGTGCGGTCGAGATCCTCTATCGCAGCGAGCTGGGCGAGCCCGAGAAGATCGCCGCGCGGGTCAAGGACTACGAGGACCGCTTTGCCAATCCGTTCGTGGCGGCGGAAAAGGGATTCATCGACGAGGTGATCATGCCCCATTCGACCCGCCGCAGGGTGGCGCGGGCCTTCGCGGCGCTGCGGGGCAAGAAGGCCGTGATGCCCTGGAAAAAGCACGACAACATCCCGCTGTGACCATGCATCGCTTTGTTCACCCTCTGGCCCTTTGCGCCGCTCTTGCGGCACTGGCCGCCTGTCAGGAGGACGCTCCGGCGGGCGAGGTGATTCCGGTGCCCTCGGGCCGCACGGTCACGCTGATCGATGTCGTGACCAATGCGCGCGGGCCCGAAGGGGCGACGGCGCGGTTCCGGTTTCTGGCACCCGACATTGTCCAGGAAGACGTCGAGGCGGCAGCCGCCGATCTGCAGGCTTTGTGCGACAGCTATGCGATCGGGCGCATCGAGGGCATGGTGCCAGCACCGCAGCAGATCATCCTTTCACTGTCGGATGTGGCAGTGCCCTTTGGCGAGGCCGCGCCGGATGTGGTGCAATTCTTTGAAAGTTTCCGCCCGGAAAACGGTGCCTGCATCTGGGAGGTTTTCTGATGCAGGTGAGCGTCGGTCCGCGACATCTTGTTTTTCAGGCTGGCCTTGCACAAGAGGCTGATGTAGGAACGCCACAGGTCGGGAACTTGGCCCAACCGTCATACCATTCCGGAACTCTTTCGGATATGGTGGCAACGGGCCGGGCCAAATCGGCCTTCAACAGCGAACAGGTGCCGGAAAGCCGCGGGCTGTCCGAAGCACACAAAGAAAGATGGAGTAGAGGATGTCGAAGAGCGCACGTCTCGTTCTGGTTCTGGCAATGGTTTCGGCAATCGCCGCCTGCGCCAAGAAAGAAGTCGAAGTGGTTGAGCCGGTTACCGTCGAGCCGGAATATACCGGCAAGTACAAGTAACCTTGCGGGGCGGGCCTGCCGGCAATCGCCAGGCAGGCCCGCACCAAACTTTGTGACAGACGGCTTCGTCGTCACCGAATCCCCGAAACAATTTGAATATATTGCGCGGTCAAGCTACTCTGCTTGGGCGTATTTTTTCATTCCGGAGTTCAATTCATGTCCAAAGCTGCAATCGCGATGCTTGGTTCGCTGGCCGTATTGGCCGCTTGTGCACAGAAGCCTGATCCCATCGCGCCCGAACCCATCTACGACAAGTTCGGCCGTCTGGAGGCCGTCTGCGTCAGCGACAGCCAGCTGCGCGACCCGAACTATCAGCCGCCCCTGCGTCAATTGCCCCGTTGCGAGGACCGCTGCAAGCAGGGCGAGCAGCCGACCTTCACCGCTGCCGGACAGTGGCCGATCTGCGTGCCGCGGCGGAATGACGGCAGCAACGATCCGGACCCGCAGGATCCGCAGCGTCCCCGGACATTCAACTGATCTTTCGGGGCCGCTGACGATCTGGGCGGCGGCCCCGCTTTGCTCTATCGGTCCCTGCGTCTGCACTGACAGGAGCATGGACAGATGCTGAAGCACAGGGGCTTCCCGGGCCGGATGCCGGGCACCGATTTCCAGTTCACCATCCGCCGCGCCAACGTGAAGGAGGGTGCGACGAAACTGATCAAGCGTGAGCGGTTCAGGGACCGCAAGCATGCGGATCGGATGGCCGATCAGGCCTTCATGGCAGCACTTTGGCAGTATTTCGGGGAAGAGCCGTTCGAACGGGGCAACCTTGATGCGGGGCGTCTGTCCTGGCTTTTTGGCCGCGAGGTCGTGGCCGCGGAAGACCCCTTTGATCCGGCATCCTACGAGGCGCTGCTTCGGATTGACGTGAAGCGGGCTGAAGCGGCCTTTCCGGCGGTCTTTGCGCCGGATGCCCCTGATGCGCTGGCGGATGATTGGGACGAGGACGAGGATTAGGCATGAATTCGCCGATGCCCCATCCATTTTGGCGCGCTTTTGCTCAGGGTTGTGCGGGCGTTTTCATCTCAATTGCAATGGTTGAATTACCGCTTCATTGTTTCTTGGTGGGTCTTCGGCAGTCCAGCCATGACCTGCGCAGTCTACGTTGTTACCCTTCCCCTTCCCTTCGGTCCGGCCCGTCCCAGGCCGGACCGATCCTTATGTTCGGTTCGTGCAAGTCCGGGCACTGGACCGAATTGAGAAACCGCTTCCAAATCCGCGAACTTGCGGTAGAATCCGGCTCAATAACAACAAACCTACGAGGCAGTTCCAAATGCAGAAGTCGCTTATCGTCTTCGCCCTTCTTTCCACGTCGCTCTCCGGTTGCCTGCAGGACCCTGCGTCTCGCGGCGTGGCTGGTGCGGCCGCAGGCGCCCTGGTCGCCGACGCGTTTGATGAAAACATGCTGGCCGGGGCCGCACTTGGCGGTCTTGCCGGTGTCGCAACCTGCGGTATCGAGTTGGGCCTGCCGCCCTGCAACTCGGGCTACTGACGTAACCGCCTTCGGGCGGGTTCACACCGACACGAGGACCATCCGGGCTGACCGCCCGGGTGGTCCTTTTGCATTTCTGCTGGGGGGAGCCAATGTTTGACAAGATCCTGATCGCCAACCGGGGCGAGATCGCCTGCCGCGTGATCAAGACCGCGCGCAAGATGGGGATCAAAACGGTGGCAGTCTATTCCGACGCCGACCGCAATGCGCTGCATGTTCAGATGGCGGACGAGGCGGTGCATATCGGGCCGTCCCCGGCGGCGCAAAGCTATATCGTGATCGACAGGATCATGGCGGCGATCAAGGCCACGGGCGCGCAGGCGGTGCATCCGGGCTACGGGTTCCTGTCGGAAAACCGCAACTTCGCAGCGGCATTGGAAGCGGCGGGGGTGGTCTTCATCGGCCCGCCGTCGCCCGCCATTGAAGCCATGGGCGACAAGATCACCTCGAAGAAGCTGGCGATGGAGGCGGGGGTTTCCACCGTTCCCGGCTACATGGGCCTGATCGCTGATGCGGACGAGGCGGTGAAGATCTCCGGCCAGATCGGCTATCCGGTGATGATAAAGGCCAGCGCGGGCGGTGGCGGCAAAGGGATGCGGATCGCCTGGACCGAGAGTGAGGTGGCCGAGGGCTTCCAGTCGTCAAAGAACGAAGCGGCGGCCAGTTTCGGGGATGACCGCATCTTCATCGAGAAGTTCGTGACCCAGCCGCGCCACATCGAGATTCAGGTGCTGGCCGACAAGCACGGCAACTGCGTCTACCTGCATGAACGGGAATGTTCGATCCAGCGGCGGAACCAGAAGGTCATTGAGGAGGCTCCCAGCCCCTTCCTTGACGAAGCGACGCGGAAGGCAATGGGCGAACAGGCCTGTGCCTTGGCAAAGGCCGTGGGCTATACCAGCGCCGGGACGGTGGAGTTCATCGTCGATGGCAACCGCAACTTCTACTTCCTTGAAATGAATACCCGTTTGCAGGTTGAACATCCGGTGACCGAGCTCATCACCGGGGTCGATCTGGTCGAACAGATGATCCGGGTGGCCGATGGTCAGCCGCTGCCGTTCAAGCAGTCCGACCTGAAAATCCACGGCTGGGCGATGGAAAGCCGCCTCTATGCCGAGGACCCGTACCGGAACTTCCTGCCCTCCATCGGTCGCCTCACCCGCTACCGGCCCCCGGTCGAAGGCCATACCGACCGCGGCGGGATCGTGAGGAACGATACCGGCGTCTACGAGGGCGGCGAGATCAGCATGTTCTACGACCCGATGATTGCGAAACTCTGCACCTGGGGTCCGACCCGCGCCGATGCCATCGAAGAGATGCGGCTGGCGCTGGACACGTTCGAGGTGGAGGGCATCGGCCACAACCTGCCGTTCTGTTCCGCCGTGATGGACCACCCGCGCTTTGCGTCGGGCAACATCACAACGGCCTTCATCGCCGAGGAATACGAGGGCGGGTTCACCGGGGCGACGCTGGATTCCAGCCTCTTGCGCCGGGTTGCGGCGGCGGCGGCAGCGATGAACCGGGTCGCGGAGATCCGGCGCACGCGGATTTCGGGGACGATGGACAACCACACGCGGCGGGTCGGCGACGACTGGGTGGTGACGCTGCAGGGCGAAAGCTGGCCGGTGACGATCAAGGCCGATCCTGCGGGTTCCACCGTGGTGTTCGAGGACGGCACCGACCTGCGGGTGGAAAGCGACTGGACGCCGGGTCAGCCCTTGGCGCGGCTGTCGGTCGGGGGTGAACCCTTGGTCATCAAGACCGCAAAGGTCCCGATGGGCTTCCGCATGCGGCTGCGCGGGTCGGACCTCAAGGTTCACGTTCAGTCACCGCGTCAGAAGGTGCTGGCCGGGTTGATGCTGGAAAAGGCCCCGCCGGATACATCGAAATACCTTCTGTGCCCGATGCCGGGTCTGGTGGTGAAGATCGCGGTTGAGGAAGGTGACGAGGTGCAGGAGGGCCAAGCGCTGGCCACCGTCGAGGCGATGAAGATGGAGAACATCCTGAAGGCCGAACGCAAGGGCGTGGTCAAGACCATCAAGGCCAGCGCCGGGGCGAGCCTGAAGGTCGACGACGTGATCATGGAGTTCGAGTGATGGCACGCCAGTTGGGCCGGAGCCGATTTCTTCGAAGAAATCGTGACGGAGCCTTTGAAGGCTCCGGTCCGGAGTTCTCGAAAACTCCGGCCTACCGACCAGCGGGGTTCCGCTCCAGCGCCTCGGTCCGCGCGATGGGCATCTTGTCGATGGAGTTGACGATCTCGCGCCCATCCCAGGGCAGGGGCTTGCGGATCATCGGCTTCCAGTCCTTGTCCATCAGCACCAGCGAAAAGCCCCGGGGGCGCAGCTTCTTGCGCAAGTCCGACGGGTTCGCGGGATCGGTGTCGGTGATGAGGATTACATCGCGGGTTTCGAACTGCGGGTAGTAGCGGGTCAAGAGTTCCATCTGCCGCACAAAGGCGGGGTCGTTGGGTCTGTCGGCAAAGACCACGACCGGGCGGCGGAGGTAGATGAGATCGGCCTCGACCACCTCGGCGGCCGGAACGGGAGCGAAGGCGGGGGCCTCATCGGCCCCGGCGGGAAAGCTGAGTGCCGGGATGGCAAGGGCCAATACGGCAAGGAACGGACGACGGGCGATACGCTGCATGGCCTTGATATAGGGGACCTTCGGCAAAAGCCCAAGCGCGGAAGCGGCGCGGATTGGAGAGCGTGATGGCGGACCTGAAAGCATGGGAGGCGCTGGCCTCGAAAGAGTTGAAGGGCAAGGGCCCGGATACGCTGAACTGGCAGACGCTGGAAGGGATCACGGTCAAGCCGCTGTATACGGCGGCGGACGTTGAGGGCTTGGCCCAGATGGGCGAGGTGCCGGGGGTGGCTCCGTTCACGCGTGGGGTGCGGGCGACGATGTATGCCGGTCGGCCCTGGACGATCCGGCAATATGCGGGGTTCTCGACCGCCGAAGAGTCGAACGCGTTTTACCGCAAGGCGCTGGCGGGCGGGCAGCAGGGCGTGTCGGTAGCCTTCGACCTGGCGACGCACCGGGGGTATGACAGCGATCACCCGCGCGTGGTGGGGGATGTGGGGAAGGCGGGCGTCGCGATTGACAGCGTCGAGGACATGAAGGTGTTGTTCGACGGCATCCCGTTGGAAAAGATCAGTGTTTCCATGACGATGAACGGGGCGGTGATCCCGGTCCTGGCGTCGTTCATCGTGGCGGGGGAAGAGCAGGGCGTGGCCCGCGCCGACCTGTCGGGGACGATCCAGAACGACATCCTGAAGGAGTTCATGGTCCGCAACACCTACATCTATCCGCCCGAGCCTTCGATGCGGATCATCGCGGACATCATTGAGTTCACATCTGCCGAGATGCCGAAGTTCAACTCGATCAGCATCAGCGGCTACCACATGCAGGAGGCGGGCGCGAACCTGGTGCAGGAGCTGGCCTTCACGCTGGCGGACGGGAAGGAATATGTCCGGACCGCCATTGAGCGGGGGATGGACGTGGACGACTTCGCCGGGCGGTTGTCGTTCTTCTTCGCCATCGGGATGAACTTCTTCATGGAAGTGGCGAAGCTGCGGGCGGCCCGGATGCTGTGGCACCGGATCATGGACGGGTTCGGGGCGAAGAAAACCTCAAGCTTGATGCTGCGGACGCATTGCCAGACTTCTGGCGTGTCCTTGCAGGAACAGGACCCCTACAACAACGTGATCCGCACGGCCTATGAAGCGATGTCGGCCGTGCTGGGGGGCACGCAAAGCCTGCACACCAACGCTCTGGATGAGGCGATTGCCTTGCCAACTGACTTTGCGGCGCGGATTGCCCGGAATACTCAGCTCGTCCTGCAGGAGGAGACGGGGATCACCCATGTCGTCGATCCCTTGGCGGGGTCCTACTATGTCGAGAGCCTGACCAACCAGCTGGCCGAGGAGGCCTGGAAGCTGATCGAGGAAGTCGAGGCGATGGGGGGCATGACCAAGGCGGTTGCCTCGGGGATGCCAAAGCTGCGGATCGAGGAGTCGGCGGCCCGGCGGCAGGCGATGATCGACCGGGGCGACGAGGTGATCGTCGGGGTCAACAAGTACCGCAAGGACAAGGAAGACCCGATCGACATCCGGGACATCGACAACGGTGCTGTGCGCGAGGCCCAGGTCGCGCGGTTGGCTTCGGTGCGGGCCACGCGGGATGAAGTGCGGTGTCAGGCGGCGCTGGCGGAACTGACGCGGCGGGCGGGCGAGGGTGGCAACCTGTTGGAAGCGGCGGTGGAGGCGGC
>JBGSVS010000205.1:0-2233 GCA_041752895.1 Tabrizicola sp. | reverse complement strand
GGCCGAGCAGGAGCTGGGCCGGGCGCTTCCCCTGTCGGGTGAGGCGCGCGAGGCGATGCTGGAGATGGCTGATGGCGATGGCCGGGCGCTTCTGAACCTGATCGAGCAGGTGGCGGCGTGGAAGGTCGAGGCGAACCTTGGCCGCGACCAGCTGGCGCAGCGGTTGATGCGGCGGGCGGCGAATTACGACAAGTCGGGGGATGGGCACTACAACCTGATCTCGGCCTTGCACAAGTCGGTGCGAGGGTCGGACCCGGACGCAGCCCTTTACTGGTTCGCGCGGATGCTGGAAGGCGGCGAGGACCCTCGGTTCCTGGCCCGGCGGATCACCCGGATGGCGGTCGAGGACATCGGCCTTGCCGATCCCCAGGCCGAGGCGGTGTGTCTGGACGGCTGGCAGACCTATGAGCGGCTGGGTTCGCCCGAGGGGGAGTTGGCGCTGGCGCAGGCGGTGGTTTACCTGGCCCTCGCGCCGAAGTCGAACGCGGTCTATGTGGCCTACAAGGCAGCAAGGGCGGCAGCGCGCGAGACCGGGTCGCTGATGCCGCCGAAGCATATCCTGAATGCTCCGACCCGAATGATGAAGGACCAGGGCTATGGGTCGGGCTATGCCTATGACCATGACGCCGAGGATGGGTTTTCCGGGCAGAATTACTTCCCCGAGGGCATGAAGCGGCCGGTGTGGTATTTGCCGCCGGAACGGGGCTTTGAGCGCGAGCTGAAGAAGCGGGTGGACTACTTCGCCAAGCTGCGGGCGAAACGGCAGGACGGGTAGAAGCCGACTTCTTTGAAGAAATCGGACCGGAGCCTTCATAGGCTCCGCGCCGGAGTTTTCGAAAACTCCGGTGGTCCGCCTGCAAACATTGACATTCTCGACTTACCGCCGCAAAGCGGGGGCCATGTCCCAGACCCTTCCCCTTATCGCGCTTGGCGGCGCAATCGGTTCTGTGTTGCGCTACCTGCTGGTCGGCGCGATCGGCGCGCCCTGGGGGGTTGCGGCGGTGAATGTTATGGGCAGTTTTGTGATCGGCGCGCTGTTCGTCCTGATCCCGCGTGAGGGCTGGCAGCTGTTCCTGATGACCGGCCTTCTGGGCGGCTTCACCACCTTTTCCGCCTTTTCGCTGGATACACTGAAGCTGTTCCAGGGGGGGCAGCCGCAACTGGCGGCGCTGTATGTGCTGGCTTCGGTCCTTCTGTCCCTGATTGCCGTCGCGCTTGGCGTGGCCATTGCCCGGAGCTTCGCATGAGCGTCCAGATGCTGACCGTGACCGAGGATGAAGGCGAGCAGCGGCTGGACAAGTGGCTCCGCCGCCGCTTTCCGCAACTGAACCAGGTGGCGGTTGAGAAACTGTGCCGCACGGGGCAGATCCGCGTCGACTCGGGCCGCGTCAAGGCATCCGACCGGGTGACGCCGGGCCAGACCGTGCGGGTGCCGCCTTTGCCCGATGCCGCGCCCCGGACCGAGGCCCGCATTCAGGGCGTGTCGGCGGCGGATGCCAAGATGATCCAGGCGGCGGTGTTGTGGAAGGACGAGCATATGATCGTCCTGAACAAGCCTGCGGGCCTGCCAAGCCAGGGTGGGTCGGGGCAGGGCGACCGGCATGTGGATGGCCTCGCTGAGGCGCTGAAGTTCGGCTACAAGGAAAAGCCCAAGCTGGTGCATCGCCTCGACAAGGATACCTCCGGCGTGTTGATGCTGGCGCGGACCGACCGGGTGGCGCGGGCGCTGTCCGAAGCCCTTCGGCATCGGGCGGCGCGCAAGATCTACTGGGCGGTGGTCGCGGGCGTGCCACATCCGCGCCAAGGGTCGATCAAGTTCGGGCTGGAAAAGGCTCCGGGTCGGGGCAGGGGGGGCGAGGGCGAGAAGATGCTCTGCGTCCATCCCGCCAAGATGGCCGAGCATCCCGACGCCAAGCGCGCGCATACCGATTACTTCACGCTGTGGTTCCTGGGCCAGCGCCTGTCCTGGATGGCGCTGGAGCCGGTGACGGGCCGCACGCACCAGCTGCGCGCGCATATGGCCGAGATCGGGCATCCGATCATCGGTGACGGCAAGTATGGCGGGTCCGAGACCGAGAACCTGGGCGATGGCTGGGGGGCGGGTGCGGGCGGCGATCTGAGCCGCAAGCTGCACCTGCACGCCCGCAGTCTGTCGGTGCAGCATCCGGTGTCCAAGGAAACACTCACCTTCACCGCACCGCTGCCGGCGCATATGGCGCGGACCTGGAAACTG
>JBGSVS010000204.1:0-2585 GCA_041752895.1 Tabrizicola sp. | reverse complement strand
GATCGGCGACGGCGCAACCGCGCTGAAAGGCATCCGGGCCATCGGCAATGACCTGGCGCTTGACCCCGGCATCGGCAACTGCGGCAAGGCCGGGCAATGGGTGCCGGTGGGCGTGGGTCAGCCGACCCTGATGATCCAGGGGCGGACGGTCGGCGGCGCAGCCACCTGACCGGGGCGGCAAGACTTTTCGAAAAGTTTTGCCAAAATCCTTCGAAGGATTTTGCCTGCATCGGCTAGCCTCACCTCCGACCTCAGCCGGAGCAGCCCCATGATCCTCGTCGGCCAATACGACAGCCCCGTCACCCGCCGCGTCGCCGTGGCGCTGCACCACTACGGCGTGCCCTTCACCCGCGACACCCGCTCGATCTTCGGTGAGGCCGAGGCGGTGGGCAAGATCAGTCCTCTCACACGCATTCCGGCGCTTGTCCTTGATGACGGTGAGGTCCTGATCGACAGCGCTGCGATCCTTGATTTCCTTGACGAATTGGCCGGAGAC
Organism: Tabrizicola sp.; assembly: GCA_041752895.1. Taxonomy (GTDB): domain Bacteria; phylum Pseudomonadota; class Alphaproteobacteria; order Rhodobacterales; family Rhodobacteraceae; genus Tabrizicola. The sequence continues at coordinate 2,089 of JBGSVS010000204.1, read as the reverse complement.
CGCGCCCTTTGCCCCGCCTCCGGCCCCCTCCGACGCGAGGTCCTGCAGATGACAGCGCTGGCGCAAGGCACCTTGGAAAAGGCCGGAGCCGTGGTCTACGAACGCCATTTCCACCCCCCTGCGCATCAAAGCCCGGACTGGCTGACCCGCTGCCTTGGCCAGACCCGCGCGGGCCTTGACGAACTGACCCGCCGCGTTTCAGCGCCCTATGCCTGCGGGGCCAGCCTCAGCCATGCCGATGTGATGATCACCACGCTAATCTGGTACATGCAGGACCGGATGGGCGAATGCCTGTCCCCCACTGCCCACGCGCCCCTCATCGCGCTGGCGCAGCATTGCGAGACCCTGCCCGCCTTCCGCGCCGCAGCCCTCAGCGCTTTCGAGACGATGCCGACAGGCTGAACGCCGATTTCTTCGAAGAAATCGCACCGGAGCCTTCAACGGCTCCGACCCGTAATTTTCGAAAATTCCGGCCCCTTCCGCGCTGCAACCCTCAGCGCTTTCGAGATGATCCCGACATGACCACTCCCGCGCCAACCCTCCGATTTTTCGCAGAAAAATCGTAGACCCTACCGCCCGAACTTACCCTTCAAGGCATCGGCGAAGGCATTCCCGCCGCCCTGCTGCCCCGACTGCGGCGTGCTCTGCATCGGCCCCCGGACCGGCTTTTGCGGCCCCGACCCCCGTTCCCGCGCCTGATCTTTCGCGCTGGCACCGCCGTCCGATTTCATCGTCAGCCCGATCCGCTTTCGCGCCACATCGACCTCGACCACCCGGACCATCACGACGTCGCCCGCCTTCACCACCGCATGCGGGTCTTTCACGAAACTGTCCGAAAGCTGGCTGACATGCACCAGCCCGTCCTGATGCACACCCACATCCACAAAGGCCCCGAAGGCCGCGACGTTGGTCACCGTGCCCTCCAGCACCATGCCCGGTTTCAGGTCCTTGATGTCCTCCACCCCTTCGGCAAAGCTTGCCGTCTTGAAGCTGGGCCGGGGGTCGCGGCCCGGCTTCTCCAGTTCCGCCAGGATGTCCTTTACCGTCGGCAACCCGAAACGATCATCGACGAAATCACGCGGTTCCAGCCGCTTCAGCGCCGAGGGATCAGCCATCACCGCCCGCAGGTCCCGCCCACAGGCCGCGACGATTTTCCGCGCCACATCATAGGCTTCCGGGTGAACCGATGACGCATCCAGCGGCTCTTTCCCGCCCGAAATCCGCAGGAACCCCGCCGCCTGCTCGAACGCCTTCGGCCCCAGCCGCGCGACCTTCAGCAAATCCTTCCGCGTCCCGAACGGCCCATTGGCATCCCGATGCGCGACGATGGCCTCGGCCAATCCCGGCCCCACGCCCGACACCCGCGCCAGCAGGGGGGCCGAGGCCGTGTTCAGGTCCACCCCGACACCGTTCACCGCATCTTCAACCACTGCCTCCAGCGACTTGCCCAGCCGGTGCTGGTCCACGTCATGCTGATACTGCCCGACGCCAATCGCCTTCGGCTCGATCTTCACCAACTCGGCCAGCGGGTCCTGCAGCCGCCGTGCAATGCTGACCGCCCCCCGCAACGACACGTCCAGCCCCGGAAACTCCTTCGCCGCCAATTCCGACGCCGAATAGACTGACGCCCCGGCCTCGCTGACTATCACCTTCACCGGCTTCTCCGGCCCCGGCAGCAGCGCCAAGAGGTCCGCCACCAGCTTTTCCGTCTCGCGGCTTGCGGTGCCGTTGCCGATGGCGATCAGCTTGACCCCATGCGCTCCGATCGCCTTCGCAATCGCGACCTGAGCCCCCCGGACATCCAGTTTCGGCTGGAACGGATAGACCGTGTCCGTCGCCACCAGCTTCCCCGTCCCGTCCACCACCGCGACCTTAACCCCGGTCCGGATGCCGGGATCAAGGCCCATCGTCGCCTTCCCCCCAGCAGGAGCCGCCAGCAGCAAGTCCTTCAAATTCCGCGCGAAAACCCGGATCGCCTCGGCCTCCGCCGCCTCGCGCAGTTCGGCCATCAGGTCCAGCGTCAGACTGGTCCTGATCTTCACCCGCCAGGCCCAGGCCGCCGCCTCGCGCAGCCACTTGTCGCCGGCGC
>JBGSVS010000203.1:0-3266 GCA_041752895.1 Tabrizicola sp. | reverse complement strand
CGGCCTCAGGGTGACCGTCCGCAGGGTGACCGGCCTCAGGGTGACCGCCCGCGCCGCGAAGGCCAGGGCGACCGGCCCAAGCACGACCGCCCGAAAGGCGACCGTCCGAAAGGCGACTTCAAGGGCAAGCCCCAGCGCGACGATCGGCAAAAATCCTACGAGGCCCGCCCGCCCCGGCAGGAAAAGCCCATCGACCCCGACAATTCCTTCGCAGCCCTCCTGGCACTCAAGGGCAAGGTCTGATTGGCAGGGCCTTCGGGCAAGCCTGACCCGAGCGCCAGCGCCAAACGGCGGCTGGACAAAGGGCTCTGGCAGGCGCGGTTCTTCAAATCGCGCAGCCTTGCCGCCGCACTGATCGAGGCGGGTTCCGTCCGCGTGAACGGAACCCGCGTCACCCGCCCCGGCCGCGACATCAGCGCAGGCGACACGCTGACCTTTCCGCAAGGCGCCCGCATCCGCGTGATCCGCATCACGGCGCTTGGCCAAAGGCGCGGCCCCGCCACCGAAGCGCAGGGATTGTATCTTGACCTCGATCCGCCAGAGACCCCGGACCCGGTCGACCTTTCAGACGGCCTTGAATGATCCGCCCGCCTGCTCTAGCTAAGCGCAAACACCTCCGATCCGGGCCACACCCATGACCTATGTCGTCATCGACAACTGCATCGCCTGCAAATACACCGACTGCGTCGAGGTCTGCCCGGTCGACTGCTTCTACGAAGGCGAAAACATGCTGGTCATCCACCCGGATGAATGCATCGACTGCGGCGTCTGCGAACCCGAATGCCCCGCCGACGCGATCCGCCCGGACACCGAACCGGACATGGAGCAATGGGTGTCCTTCAATCGCAAATACGCGGTTGCATGGCCCGTCATCGTGACCAAGAAGGACCCGATGCCCGGCTATGAGGACCGTGACGGCGAGAAGGACAAACGCGACAAGTACTTCTCCGAGGCTCCGGGCACCGGGGGCTGAACGCAGAACCGATTCGGGCGAAAATTTGACCACGAATCGGTGACACGGCGCGAAAGTCTGCAAAACCAACACTTTAGCTCTGAACTGCCCGGTTTCGCGGCAGTTGGAATCAGCGCGTTTTTGTGTTATGTTTCCTTTACAAAGCAAGCATGGAAGCCTGACATTGGCTTAGAGCACAGCATCTGGGCCGAATTCTTTTGTGACAATCCAAACTCCAAACGCCTGAACTGAGGGGTTCAGGGCGCGGGGTCTTTGTCGCGGAAGGGGCCTCCTTATGGGGAACCGTGAATGACCAAGTCGAAGAAGCCTGAATTCCGTCCGAACGATTTCGTGGTCTATCCTGCGCATGGCGTCGGCAAGATCATCTCGATCGAAGAACAGCAGATCGCCGGGATTCAGCTGGAGCTTTTCGTCATCTCCTTTGAAAAGGACAAGATGACCCTGCGGGTTCCGACCCACAAGGCCATCGACATCGGCATGCGCGCCCTGTCGGCCCCCGACGTCGTGACCAAGGCTTTGGACACGCTGAAGGGCAAGGCCAAGGTCAAGCGCGCGATGTGGTCGCGCCGCGCCCAGGAATACGAGCAGAAGATCAACTCGGGCGACCTTCTCTCGATCGCCGAAGTGGTCCGCGACCTGCATCGCACCGACGACCAGCGCGAGCAGTCCTACTCCGAGCGTCAGCTTTACGAAGCCGCCCTCGAACGCCTGACCCGCGAAGTCGCGGCTGTGTCGGGTGTGGACGAAGCTGGTGCGGCCAAGCAGGTCGACAGCGTTCTGGTCGGCCGCGTCGCGGCCTGATCTTTCTTCCGGGACTATTGAAACGGCGGCCCCTTCGGGCCGTCGTTTTCCTTTATCCCTACAGGGATAGCCGGAACTCCAGCTCGCCCTCAGCCGTCGGCCCGACCACCTGCCATCCAAGCTTGCGATAAAGCCGCGCCGCCTTTGTGCCGGGATCGGTGAAAAGCCGGGCTTCTGCATGGCCCGCCGCCTTCAGATCGTTGCAAGCCTTGGACAAAAGCACCGACCCAAGCCTTGCGCCTTCAAACTCCGGATCGACGAACAGCGCCCAGATCGTCGCATCGCGCGGATCCCCGGCGGAAAACCCGGCAACCTGTCCATCGACTTCGGCGACCCACACCAACCCGCGCCCGACGAACCAGTCATAGTCGTCCCGCGTGACCGAAGCCGGATCCCTCAGCCGGTTTTCCGCGACCGCGGATCGGATGGTGATCAGGCGGTCGGTGTCGCCGTCGCGCGCCTGCCTTATCGTCATGACGGCTCCTTGGTCCAGAGTATGCAATGGATCGCCCGAAATACCGCTTTGCCGGAAGGAAGCAAGTGGACGGCGTCCACGTTTTCCGCTTTGCGGCCTGATCCTTCGGGCGCTTGGAGTGCGAAAGCCGGTCCCTCGGGGCCGCTGTTTTTTTGTTGGGACCAGTGCGTGGTCCACCTCGGGCACCAAAAGCAAACTAAGCCGGTCAGGACATCAAGGTCGTCGGGTACAACTGGAATGCTTTTTGCCAGCCGTCCTTGACTAACCGCCTTGCAAGCCGATCCGTCATGAAAAGGACCTCAGGTAGGACGGGATCAATCCAGATATCGGCCCCGCCCAATGCGCTGTGATGTGTCATGATCTTTCGATGCCCGGTTCGCAGCCAGGTCGGAACCAGATAATAGCTCAACACCTTGATGCCAACGCGCGGCTGACGCAGTTCTGATCGAACCGGGTCGACTGTCGGCTTGTTGTTCACCGGATTAAGCCACCAGACAATCACCCCGGTCGAGCCCGCGCGATCAGTGTCAAAGATTTCGACCGGAAAGAGTTGTGCCTGATCAAGATCGAACTCACGCAGCACCTTGACCACATCCTCACGCAGAAAGATCCCACCGTTCGCTATCACGGGAGGCACGCTGCCGGGAAAGGGCGTTTGCCCCGGCGTGCGCCAGAAGAGCCGCGTGGTCACGGCATCCGCAGTCAGCCGCTCACCCTTTCGCATCGACCTGTAGGCTGCAAGGCAGCGCTCGGCCTCGCCTGCGAACTCGGCCATCAGTTCTTTCGATCCGCCGGGCGCAGGGGTGAATGAGGACTGGTTGGCCAGGGTTTCTGCGTGCGCGATCCAGATCGTTTCATCCGCCATTTTGCTGGTGGTCCCTGTCCTGGAAATACCGCTCCGCCGGCAGATACCCCGCCAGCCGCCCCGCCGCGCACCAGTCGCGCTCCAGCCCAAGGTCGCCCACCAGGATCACCTGATCCGCGGGCACGCGTCCCAAAGCCGCCCGCACCCGCTCC
>JBGSVS010000202.1:0-4569 GCA_041752895.1 Tabrizicola sp. | reverse complement strand
AGGCGGCGGCGGGGCGGGCGACACCGGGCCGATCACCGTGCGGCTTGATGCGCTGCGCATTTCCGAAGGCATCCGCCTGACCTACTTCCGTGGCGAGTTTGGCAGCCGTGGCGGCTTCAACGGCAGTTTCCGCTCTGGCGTCAACGGGTCGGCGGAAATCTCGGGCGTTGTTGCCCCGACCGATGGCGGCAGCGCGATCCGCATCACCTCGGGGGACGCGGGCGCGGTGATGGCGGCGGCGGGGATCTTCGACAAGGGGCGCGGCGGCAGCCTTGACATGACGCTCTTCCCGCGCGGCCCGGAAGGCGAATACGACGGCGCTGCGACTTTCACCCGGCTTCGGGTGCAAGGCGCGCCCGCCCTGGCCGAACTTCTGTCCGCCGTGTCCGTCGTGGGTCTTCTGGAACAGATGAACGGCGCGGGGCTGGCCTTCAACAACGGCGAAGTCAAATTCGTGCTGACCCCGAAAGCCGTCGAGATCACCCAAGGCTCGGCAGTCGGTGCCTCGCTTGGCATTTCCTTCGCCGGGCTTTACCTGAGCGACAGCGGTCGGCTGGACCTGCAGGGGGTCATCTCGCCGATCTATCTGGTCAACGGGGTGGGACAGATCCTGACACGGCGTGGCGAGGGGCTGTTCGGCTTCAACTACCGGGTGACGGGCACGGCGGAGAACCCCGAAGTGGCGGTCAATCCGCTGTCGGTGCTGACGCCCGGCATGTTCCGCGAACTGTTCCGCCAGCGCCCGCCGAACCTCAAGGACGCCGAGGGTGGCGGATGAAGCTTGCAGATTTCGACTTTGACCTGCCCGAAGGCCTGATCGCCACGCGGCCCGCCCGCCCGCGCACCTCGGCCCGGCTGCTGCTGGCCGAAGGTGATGCGATCAGCGACCGGCATGTCCATGATCTGGTGGACATCTTCCGCCCCGGCGACCGGCTGGTCCTGAACAACACCAAGGTCCTGCCCGCCCGCCTGTTCGGCACCCGCCAGCGCGGGGACGCCGTCGCCAAGGTGGAAATCACGCTATTGGAACCCCGCGCAGTCGGCTGGCGCGCGCTGGCCAAGCCCCTGCGCAAGGTCCAGCCGGGCGAGGTGATCCGCTTTTCCGACCGCCTTTCCGCCACCGTGGCCGAGAAATCGGAAACCGACCTGACGCTTACATTCGACCTAAGCGGAGAGGATTTCGACCTGGCCCTTGCCGAGGCCGGGGTCATGCCGCTGCCGCCTTACATCGCCGCCAAGCGCGCGGCCGATGAACAGGACCGGACCGACTACCAGACCGTCTTTGCCCGCCATGCCGGGGCGGTGGCCGCACCCACGGCCTCGCTCCATTTCGACGAAGACTTGCTCAGGGCGCTGGCAGCCAAGGGCGTGGACTTCACCGAAGTCACCCTCCACGTCGGCGCGGGCACTTTCCTGCCGGTCAAGGTTGATGACGTGACCACCCACAAGATGCATGCCGAGTGGGGCCGGGTGACGGCGGCGGCGGCGGAGGAGATCAACGCGACCCGGCGGGCAGGGGGCCGGGTGATCCCCGTGGGTACCACCGCGCTGCGGCTGATCGAAAGTGCTGCCGATCCAGAAGGCGTCCTGCACCCGTGGGAGAGCGAGACCGACATCTTCATCTACCCCGGCTACCATTTCCGGGTGGCCGACGCGCTGATGACCAACTTCCACCTGCCGAAATCGACGCTGGTGATGCTCGTCAGCGCCTTGATGGGCGAAGACCGTGTCCGGAAGATCTACGCCCACGCGATCCGCGAAGGCTACCGGTTCTTCAGCTACGGCGACAGCTCGCTGCTGATCCCTAACGGGTGAAGACGAATCCCAGCCAATCGCCCGTGTCACATCCGCGTGGGGACAGGCCCAGGTCCGCCCGATTTCAGGATTTGAAGCCGCAAGCCAGCAGCAGTCGCTGCGAGGCGCGGTTGTCGGGATGCACCCGCGCGATGATCCGGGTGATCTGCGGCTTGCGCATCGCCAGCCGGTCCAGGAACCGCGTCACCATCTGGCGGCCGATCCCCTGGCCGCGCGCGGCCTGCGCCACCCAATAGCTCAGCTCTGCGGTCGCTGGGTCCGCGCCATATTCCAACCGGACCTGACCCACCGGCTGCCCGCCAAGGCAGGCCACCCGCACCTTGTGATGCGTGCCTTCGGTCGACAGTGCGATCAGCGCGCGCAGCGTGTCGTCATCAAGACGCGCAGGGCGCTCTTCCAGCATGTGGGTCCAGAGTTCGGGGTCGGACAAAAGCGCCCGGTAGACGGCCAAGTCATCCTCGACCCAGACGCGCAGCGTCAGTGACGGGTCCTTCCGGTAGACCGGAGTGCCATCCATCTGCTTGTGCAGCGGAATCGCGCCCATCTGCCAGAACAGGGGCGCTGCCAGATCTTCGTCATCCTCCGCCTCATGGTGGACCCAGCCCAGTTGCAACGGGCAATAGGCCAGGTCTGCACCGGCGGCGCGGGCCTCCTCCAGCTGGCGGGCATCAAGGACACCATCAAACCGCTTGCGAAGACTGTTGTCGTGCCGTCCCATCTGTCCTCCGGAAGAATGCCGTTTACTATGGTCGCGCAGATGGGAAGCCACCGGTGGTTTTCAACCGGCAGGAATGGAAACAATTGCGTGCGGCTTGCCAGTGCCGGGGAGTTCAGGCAGGGATCATGGCACAAGCGGGAGAGGACGCAGCATGAGCTACCTTGCCGTCAAGGCCATCCTCTCCGGCCTTCTCATCGCCGCGATTTCCGAGATTGCCCGCCGCAGCCCCGGTTTTGCAGCACTGGTTGCCTCGTTGCCGCTGGTGTCGATCCTGGGGATGACCTGGCTGTGGCGCGACACGTCGGACCTGGCCCGGATCGCGCATCATTCCGAAGCGACGTTCTGGTATGTCCTGCCCTCGATGCCGATGTTTCTGGTCCTGCCCGTCCTGTTGCGGTCGGGTTGGGGCTTCTGGCCGTCGCTTGCGGCGGGTTCGGCGATGACGATCCTGCTGTATTTCCTGCTTCTCTGGCTTGCGCCGCGCTTCAACCTGCCGCTCTGAAAGCTCCTGATGCTGAAGGTCCTCACCCATTCCTGGCCGCTTCTGATGGGGGTCATGCTTCTGATGGTCGGCAACGGCATCCAGGGCACGCTTCTGGGCATCCGCGGCAATATCGAGGGCTTTACCACCTATCAGTTGTCCTACGTGATGGCCGCCTATTTCCTGGGGTTCCTCTTCGGGTCCTGGTCCGCGCCGCAGATGATCCGCCGTGTGGGCCACGTCCGGGTCTTTGCGGCCCTCGGCTCGCTCATCTCGGCGATCCTGGTGATCTACCCGGTCTATCCCGACTGGATCGTCTGGACCGCGCTGCGCGTCCTGGCAGGCTTCTGCTTTTCCGGCATCTACATCACGGCGGAAAGCTGGATCAACAACACCGCCAGCAATGACACACGCGGGCAGGCACTGTCGGCCTACATGATCGTACAGATGATCGGGATCATCGCTTCCCAGGTCCTGCTGAACCTGCCCGACCCTACGGGCTTTGCCCTGTTCATCCTGCCCTCCGTCCTTGTCTCGCTCGCCTTCATGCCGATCCTGCTGGCCCCCACGCCCGCACCCGCCTTCGACTCTGCGCGCCGGGTGTCCTTTGCGCGCCTGTTCCGCATCTCGCCCTTAGGCTGCGTGGGCATGCTCCTGACCGGAGGCGTCTTTTCCGCCATGTTCGGCATGGCGTCAGTCTGGGGCGCGCAAGAGGGGCTGTCGGTCCGCCAGATCTCGATCTTCGTCGGCGCGATCTATGTCGGCGGACTTGTCCTGCAATATCCCATCGGCTGGGCCTCGGACCGGATGGACCGCCGGACGCTGATCATGGGACTGTCCGGCGTCGCGGCCCTGGCGATGGCGGTCGCGGCCCTCCTGCCCTTGCCCTTTGCAGCACTGGTCGGGATCGCCATGGTCCTTGGCGGGATCACCAACCCGGTCTATGCGCTGCTCATCGCCTATACCAACGACTTCCTGCCCCGTGAGCAGATGGCGGGCGCGTCGGCCGGCCTCATCTTCCTCAACGGCTTCGGTGCGGTCTTCGGGCCCACCGCAACCGGCTGGATGATGGAACAGGTCGGCCCTTCCGGCTTTTTCCTGTTCATCTGCTTGCTCTACGTCCTTCTCGTGGCCTACGCCGCCTACCGGATGACCCGCCGCGCCGCCCCTGCCGTCACCGGCGCTTTCCGTGGTGTCTCGCCGGGGGCCTCGCCCCTTGCGGTCGAAGCGGTGCTGGACGAAGCCGCCAAGGACGACCCGCCCCCGAAAGCCGCGTGACATCTTCGGGTTGCGTGGCCCGGAAATCCCTGCAAGGCTTCCCCCATTGGCGGAGGCCCCATGTCTGACCCGGTCGAACTTCTGGACTTCTGGATCACCGAGATCGGCCCCAAGGGCTGGTTCAACGGCGGGGAGGCGGTCGACATCGCCTGCCGCGACCGGTTCGGTGACCTCTGGCAGGCCGCACATGACGGCGGCCTTGAACACTGGGTCGACGGCCCGACCGGCACGCTGGCCTACCTGATCCTGACCGACCAGTTCCCGCGCAACATGTTCC
>JBGSVS010000201.1:0-3374 GCA_041752895.1 Tabrizicola sp. | reverse complement strand
CGGGCTGGCCGTCCCAGGTGCCCGAAATGCTGCGCGCCTCGTCACTGCGGCTGTGGCGGTAGGTCAGGTCGCCGGTGTGAGTGCCCGAGACGAGAAGGCGCAGGGTCAGCTGATCGGTGCCGTCCTCGTCTGCGAAGTCCTCGCCGGTCCCATCCACTGCGACGTCGGGCCAGAAACGGCACTGCTGGAAGGCGTAATCGGTGCCCGCTTCGGTCGGCTCAACGGACAGCGTTCCGCCGAAGGGGCAGCCGAAGCCGGTCGGATGCGCGCCGTCCCAGCCGGACAGGGGGATATGAAGCTCAAGTTCGGTCTCTACCGCGCGGGCGACGGTGTAGGCGTCGGCCTGTTGCTCTGGGTCTGTCAGGGTCAGCGGGGTGTAGGCGGCAATAGGGTCCTGTTCGCATACCTGCTCACGCACGGCGGGGAGCGTCCCGTCAAAGAGCAGTGCCTGGACGATGGTGTCGGGGCAGGCGAACCCCCGGCCCCAGATGACATGCGGCCCGCCCTGCATGAAGACGCCATAGGCGTTCTGGGCATTGTCGAGCACGGACCAGGCCATCGAGATCGGCGTGATCGGGTCGCGGTCGCCGTTCAGGACCAGCGTCGGCCAGTCGCCCCCGGAATAGGGTTCAGGCCGGGCATCCGGCCCCTGATGCGGCCAGAGCGCGCAGGCCAGCCGCTCCATGTAATACGAGCGGGACAGTCGCGGGACTTCGCGGGCAAAGGCCCGAGCCTCGTCAAGGATCGCCCTTGCGCGTTCGTGTGGCGTGCCCGCGCCGCTGCCATAATCGGAACAGGTGATCGCGTAATAGGCGGCACCGAACCAGCCCGGGTCCTCGATCCCGATCTCGGTCTCGGGGTCGATATACATGTTCAGATAGCCAAGCTGCAGCATAGGTACGAGGTTGCCGCGACCGGCAGAGGCCAGCGTACGCAGGAAATCGGCGCGGCCTTCGGGAGAATACAGCGCGTAGAAGGCGTTCGCCTCGATCAGACCGGTGGTCAGAAGGCGCGTGGTCTCTGTGCCATCGGCCAGCGTGTAGGGAACGGAGAGCGGTGCCTTGGCCGCGCGGGCAGCCAGATCGTCGTAGACGGCAGCCGCCCCGTCCGGAATGTCGGCCGCGCAAGCAGGCAGCGCGTCGCAATGCGCGAAGGTTTCGGACAAAAGCGCCTCGGCCGCCTGGGTATAGCGGCGATAGAAGCCCTCGGCCGAGAGGTTCAGATCGACCACACCGTCAAGGATGACGCCGCGCACGGCTTGGGGAAACTGGGTCGCATAGGCCTGGACAAACTGGGTGCCATAGCTTTCGCCGTAAAGCCAGACCTTGGGCGCACCGATGGCCTGGCGAAACAGTTCCGAATCGCGGATCGCCTGGTCGGTGTTGACCACGGGCAGAAGGTCGCCTGCGTCAAGCTCGGCGGTGCAGTTGGCAACGAAGCCCTGCGCCGTGGCAAGCGCGCCGCTGGGATCTTCAAGCGAGACCGGAGCGGTGTCAAAGCGGGCCTGCGCCATCGGGCAGGACAACCCGTGCACCGGCCCGGTTCCGCGCTGGTCAACGAAGACGATATCAATCGTCTCGGCCAGACTGGGGTCGAAGGCAGACAGGTAACTGTCCGCCGAGGCAAGGCCCGACCCGCCGGGGCCGCCGACGAAATAGAACAGGATGCCCTTGCTTTCCTGCGTGGCGAAGGACAGCGCGAAGGTGATTTCCAGCGTCTTGTCGGGATCGTTGGCGCGGTGATCCAGCGGCACGGTCAACGAGGTGCAGGACAGGGTGCTAAGCTCGCACGGGAAAAGGTCGAGGCCGGAAGCAAGGTCCTGCAACGACGGCTCGGCCAGGGCGGGATGGGCCGTCAGGCCAAGAAGAAGAAGGATGGCGTTGCGCATCGGGGCCTTTCGGTCGGCGGGAGGCAGTGTCGGCATGGCATGCGGAGAGCGCAGGCTAGTCTTTGCCGGGCGAATGGCCAAGGGGCTTCGGAATGTTGCGGGGGCTTCACCTTGCGGTGAGGCACAAAGCCGTGACTGGACCGCCGTGGTGGCACCCGGCAGCCTTTCCGGACATGAAATGGAGGATCGGGTGATGCGGTTTGTTCTGGCGATGATGGCGGCGCTTGCAGGACCGGCGGGGGCCGAGACGGCCATCGTCGCGGGCGGCTGCTTCTGGTGTGTCGAGTCGGATTTCGAGAAAGTCCAGGGCGTCAGCGAGGTTGTGTCGGGCTATACAGGCGGCGCGTCGCAGAACCCGACCTACCGCAATCACGAAGGGCATTTCGAGGCGGTGGAAATCACCTTCGATCCAGGCGTGATCAGCTATGACGAGGTGATCGCCAAGTTCCTGCGGTCGGTCGATGTGCTGGACGCGGGCGGGCAGTTCTGCGACCGGGGCGATGCCTACCGGACGGCGATCTTCGTGCAAGACGCGTCGCAGCGGAAGGCGGCAGAGGCGGCAGTGGCCGAGGCGGAAAAGGTGCTGGGCGCAACGATCGTGACGCCGGTCCTGGACGCCGGGACCTTCTGGATCGCCGAGGACTATCACCAGAATTACTACAAGGGCACCGACATCGTCCTGACCCGCGCCGGGCCGAAGAAACAGTCGAACGCCTATGCCTTCTACCGCAAAGCCTGCGGCCGCGACGCCCGGGTGCAAGAGCTTTGGGGTGCCGAGGCGCTGACGCACTAGGACTGGGCAAGGTGTCCGGGGCCCAAGAATTTTCTAGAAAATTCTTGGGCTTGTTTTGTCTTAAGTCAGCGGCGGCAGGCCTGCGGCGGCACGCAGATCCGGGGCGCGGATGTCCAGTTCCTGCCCGGCCAGCGCGTCGGCCGCTGGGGTGCAGAGCCATGCGATGACGCGGGCGGGCTGGTCGGCGGGGGCAAGGTCAGCGCGGGGGATCTTCGAGACCGGGTTGATGCCGGACGCGCGGATTGCGCCCTGCATGTCGGTGTCGACCACCCCGGGCGCAAAGCCGAAGATGCGGATACCCTGCGCGGCATATTCCATGTGAACCGACCGGGTCAGCATCGCGAGGCCCGCCTTGCCCGCACAATAGGCCGACCAGCCTTCCTGTGGCCGATGCGCAGCGCCTGAGGAAATGTTGACGATGGTCCCGCCGCCCCTTGCAACCATTTGCCGGATGGCACGTTGCGTGGTGTGGAACGCGGATGTGAGGTTGATGTCGATGCTGACGGCCCAATCCTCGACCGAGATATCGAGGATGCGCCCGATGGGGGATATGACGGCGGCGTTGTTCACCAGGATGTCGAACTCGGTCTCCATCAGTGTGGTCATTGCAAGCCGGTCGGTCATGTTCACCAGATGGCCGGTGGCGGGCAGGTCGCCAAGGTCGCGCTGGGCGGCGGCGAGGTTGGCGGCGCT
>JBGSVS010000200.1:0-11996 GCA_041752895.1 Tabrizicola sp. | reverse complement strand
GCCCGATGCTGGCCGCCGCAGCCCCGATGTCTCTGCCGGAAATCGAGGTCCCGGTGGCTGCGGATCTGTCGCTTCCGCCTGAAAAGGCCGAACCAGAGCCACTCCTCGAGCCGACGATAAGGCCAAAGGCACGGCCCGAAGCGAAACTTGATCCGAAGCCAGAGCCGGAAAAGAAGAAGGAAACTAAAGAGAAGAAGACAGAGACGAAGAAGGAAACAAAGCGGAAGGAACTCAGCCCCGAGGAACCCGCTCCTGCGGCAAAACCTGCCGCTTCCGCCAGCGCCCCAAGTGCTGCGGCCAAGGCCAAGGGCGGTGATGTTTCGCCCGCGGCCTATGCCAAGGCGGTGATGAAGAAGGTGCGCGCGACGAAGCGGAAATCAGGCGCGGGCAAGGGCGCGGTGGTCGTGGGTTTCACCATCGCGGCTGACGGCGGCCTGGCCTCGGTGCGGGTCCTGCAAAGCTCGGGCAACGCGGCGCTCGACGCCATCGCAGTGGACCACATCCGCCGGTCGGCCCCTTTCCCTCCCCCCGCTTCAAATGCCAAGCGCGGCTACTCGTTCGAGTTTGTTGGAAAGTGAGACACCGTAACCGAGGCCGCCCTGTCGATAGGGACACCTTGGCAACCCGCTGGGACCGACTGCATCGTCCGGCCTGCCAAGCGCCCGTCGGCCCAAAGCTCACCGGGCAAGCCCTTTCGGCGACGAAGCAACAAGCAGTCTGCGGACTGTAGGTCAGGTGGCGCCGGGCGCATCTTCGCGGACCTCATCCTCTGAATGAGACGCAGATTTGCGACCAGCCGCTTTCGGTTTCAACACAACAAGGGCGTTGAAACCAGCGGCAGCAGGACGTCTTTACGGCGTGCCGTCTGCAGTGCCCAGACTTACTGCCTGGCCTGTCATTGCGCTTTGCTGCGCCGCCTGTCCCATTGCGACGGCCCACCAGCCATCATCAAGCGTCACCTCCGGCTTTTGCGCTCCAGTCACAACGCGCCCAAAACCTTGATGCTGATAGAAGGTCGAACCGTTGTGATCGCCCGCCGCCAGCAAGGAGGGGTCTACCGGGATGTCCAGTTCCACCGGCCCCGCAGGATTGCGCGGGCTGACGATGACCTTGGGCACCGGGGGCGCCCCCAGATGGGCCGGCCAGAACCGGCCCGGCCCGGGCACAAGGCATTCGATCTTGCCCAGCGGCCCAACGGCCGAGATTTCTTCTTGATACCGGCTGCCTTCGGCGAACATGCACAGTTCCAGCATCGCCCGCATGCCGTTTGCGAAATCGACGATGACATAGGCGTGGTCCCAGATGTCGGACCGCTCGCCGTCATAGACCTCGTCCAGGTGGTTCACCGCCTGCCCACCACTGGCCATGACGCGGACCGGGTCGCAGCCCGCGACCAGCCGCATCAGGTCGAAGAAATGGCAGCATTTTTCCACCAGCGTCCCGCCCGAATTGCGGTTGAAGCGGTTCCAGTCACCGACCTTTTGCAGGAAGGGAAAGCGATGCTCGCGGATCGTCAGCATTTTCACCCCGCCTGTTGCAGCTTGCGCTTCCCGCAGAAGATGCGCCACGGGCGGCATGTAGCGGTATTCCATCGCGACCCAGATCGGCGCGGGGTAGGCCGCGCGCAGGGCCGCCAGACGCGGCGCGTCGGCCGGGTCAGTGAAGAGCGGCTTCTCGCACAGCACCGGCAGGGGCCGGATGCGGGCGATTTCCTCAAGTTGCTGCAAATGCAGATGGTTCGGGCTGACAATCAGCAGACAGTTCACCTCGGGCACGGCCAGAACCTCGGCCAGCGATCCCACCATCCGCGCACCCGGCACCATGGCCGAGGCGGCGGCCCGCATTCCCGGGTCGGGTTCATAGATTGCCGCGACTGAGGCGTCTTGCAGCAAAGCGATGTTGCGCAGGTGTTCTTGCCCCATCATTCCACAACCGATGATCCCATAGCGCAGCATTTTGAAATCCTATTTCAGGCGCGCCACATAGCGCACGGTTTCGGGGTCATACCAGGTGAGCGAGGCCTCGACCGAACGGCCGTCCTGCGCCCAGCTGACCCGGGTGATCAGCGGCATCGGGGTGCCCGGAGGGTGCGGAAAGTCAGGCGGGGTCCAGCCGGGCAAGGGCCCTTGGCCGATGCTGTCCTCGGCCCGCGAGATCCAGATGCCAAGGCGCTGGCGGTAGTAAAGGTAAAGCGATTCCGACAGGTCTGCCTGCGCGATCCGGTCCGCCTCTGCCCCGTCCAGCCAAATCTCCTCGACCGCCGCGACCTGCCCCGACAGGAACCGCAAGCGCCGGATACGGTGGCCTTCGGGGCTTTTCCCGAACGGTGGCAGCGCGGGGTTCTTCGGGCGCCGCTCCACCGACAGCACGCGCGCGGTGGGCAGACCGCCCCCTTCCACCCGCTCCAGCCGAAAGAGCGCATAGACCGAAGCCGCGTCGGCCTTGGCCCGTATATAGTTGCCCGACCCCTGCACCCGGTCCAGAAGCCCCTTTTCCGTCAGCGACTTCAGCGCCTGCCGCAGGGTGCCGACCGCAATTCCCATGTTCGCGGCCATGTCCCGTTCCGGCGGCAGGCGTTCGCCATCGATCAGGCGGCCGGCCGCAATGTCGCGGATCAGAAGTTCCGCGATCTGCTGATAGAGCGGCAGCGATCCAGGGTGAGCCATTCCGTCGCATCCAGAATTGATACATGATTGATCTACATCAAAGCCAGTGCTACGCAAGAGGAAACCAGCCGCCGGAGACAGAGAATCATGTCGGTCGTCCCGATCACCTCGCCCGACCTCGACGCCTGTGAGGTCAGCTGGTTCGCCGCCCTCTGTTCCGACGACTACCAGTTCCTTGGCGTGCCGGACGGCGACCTGCGGTCCAGCTGGGCGCATTGTTCCAACATCGTGAAGCGGGCCGAAAGCCACGGGTTCCGCAACATCCTCTGCCCCTCGTCCTATCAGGTGGGACAGGACACGCTGTCCTTCGTCGCGGGCTGCGCGCCGATCACCACCTCGATCAACTTCCTCGCCGCCATCCGCTGCGGCGAGATGCAGCCCGTCATGCTGGCCCGCACGGTCGCCACGCTGGACCACATGCTGCAGGGCCGCCTGACGCTGAACGTCATCTCCTCGGACTTCCCGGGAGAGGTTGCCGACAGCGCCTATCGCTACAAGCGCAGCCACGAGGTGGTGGAGATCCTGCGCCAGGCCTGGACCCGCGACCACATCGAATATGCGGGCGATGTCTACCAGATCAGCAAAGTTACCACCGACCCCGCGCGCCCCTACCAGCAGAACGGCGGCCCGCTTCTCTATTTCGGCGGCTATTCCCCCGACGCGCTCGAACTCTGCGGCGCGCAATGTGACGTCTATCTGATGTGGCCCGAGCCGATGGACATGCTGGCCAAGCGGATGCAGGACGTCCACGCCCGTGCCGCGGCGCACGGCCGGACGCTGGACTATGGCCTGCGGGTCCACATGATCGTCCGCGACACGGAAGGTGAGGCGCGGGACTATGCCGATTACATCGTGTCCAAGCTGGACGATGAATACGGCAAACTAATCCGCGACAGGGCGCATGACAGCATCAGCCTTGGCGTGGCGCATCAGGCCCGGGCGCGGGAGTTGGCGGATCAGTTCGGCTATATCGAACCCCACCTCTGGACCGGCATCGGTCGCGCGCGGTCGGGCTGCGGCGCGGCGCTTGTCGGATCGGTCGATCAGGTTATGTCCAAGCTTGAAGCGTACCAGAAGATGGGAATCCGGGCCTTCATCTTCTCGGGCTATCCGCATCTGGACGAATGCGACCATTTCGGCACCAAGGTGATGCCACAGCTGAAGACCTGTTCCTTGCCCCATGCCTATGGCCGGGTTCCGTCGACGACGCCTGCAACCCCCCTTGGCACCGGAGTGCGCCGCTGATGGAACGTCTCACCCTTGGGCCGATCACCATGTCCCGCCTTGTCTACGGCATGTGGCGGCTGGGCGACGACTCGGACACCTCGCCCGGCCATGTCCAGGCCAAGGTCGAAGCTTGCCTTTCGCAGGGCATCACCACGATGGACCAAGCCGACATCTACGGCGGCTACACGGCCGAGGCTTTGCTGGGTGCAGCCCTCCGCGCGGCCCCTGCCCTGCGCGACCGGATCGAGATCGTCACCAAATGCGACATCGTCGCCCCGGTCGGGCGCCACTCGGCGGCGCGGGTCAAGTATTACGACACCTCGGCGGCGCATATCACCGCATCGGTCGAGGCCTCGTTGCGAGAGATGGCGACGGACCGGATCGACCTGCTGCTGATCCACCGCCCCGACCCCCTGATGGACCACCACGAAACGGGCCGCGCGCTGGACGGGCTGGTCACCAGCGGCAAGGTCCGTGCCGTGGGCGTGTCTAACTTCCGTCCATGGGACTTCACCCTGCTCCAGTCGGCGATGACTGCACCGCTGGTCACCAACCAGATCGAGCTGTCGCTGAACTGCCGCGACGCCTTCACCAACGGCGACCTCGCCTTCCTGCAGGAACGTGGCCTTCCCCCGATGGCCTGGAGCCCCCTGGCCGGCGGTCATCTGCGCGCCGAGGCAAACGACGGTCTCAGCGCCCGGATGGACGCCCTGGCCAAGACCGCTGGCACCGACTGGACCGCCGTCGCCGTGGCCTGGCTGCTGCACCATCCGGCAAAGATCATCCCGGTCCTCGGCACCAACACCCTGTCGCGCATCGCCACGATCTCGGACGCCCTCAAGGTGCCGATGGACCGCCAGACCTGGTTCGAGCTTCTGACACTCGCCCAGGGGCATGAGGTCGCATGATGGCGGACGGCGGCATTCAGTCGGACGGGATCGTGCCAGATGCGCGGGTGTTCCGCGATGCGCTGGGGCGCTTTGCGACCGGGGTAACCGTGGTCACAATCGCCGGGCCGGACGGGCCGATGGGCTTTACCGCCAACAGCTTTTCAAGCCTGTCGCTGGACCCGGCCCTTGTGCTGTGGTCGCCCGCCAAGGCGTCGCAGCGCTATCCGTTCTTTGCCGCCGCCACGCACTACGCCATTCATGTGCTGGGACAGGATCACGCGGACTTGCCCGCCCGGTTTTCCCGGGGCGGCCTTGGCTTCGAAGGTCTAGACTGGCAGCTGAATGCCGAGGGCGTGCCGGTTCTGCCCGGTGCCCTTGCCCGCTTCGACTGCGCCCAGCACGCAACGCATGACGGCGGCGACCATCTGATCATCGTGGGACAGGTCCTGCGGCTGGCCCTGGAGGAGGGCGAGCCGCTGGTTTTCGCAAGTGGCAGGTTCGGAGGCTTTACCGGCTGAAATACCCCCGGGGAGAGGGGGCGAAGGGAGGAGACGTGACGGCACTTCTGGCTATCTGCAACGGTCTTGGCCTGCTCAACAGCGCACTGCTGATGGTTGGCCGCTGGATCGGCGCTGTCTGCCTTGGCCTGATGGTCGCGGCCATCCTGGCGCAGGTCTTCTACCGCTATGTCCTGAACAACGCGCTGCCCTGGCCCGAGGAAGCTTCCCGCTTCCTGATGCTCTGGTCCACGGGCCTCATGGCCCCGACCGCGTTCCGCCGGGGCGGGTTCGTCGCCATCGACATGGTGATCCGCATGCTGCCGCGCGCGGTGGCGACCGGGCTGTCGGTCTTCCTGATGGCCGTGACGATCCTTGTCCTCTGGATCGCCCTTGGCATCGGCTGGTCCGAGGTCACGGGCCTTGGCGGTCGGTTCGAGACGGACTCCTTGCGCGTGCCGGTCAGCCTGGACCTCGCGACCTGGATGAAGGTGCCGAAGTCCTGGATGATGGCTTCGCTGCTGGTCGGCGTGGCGCTGCTGCTGCTGGTCGCGGTGGAACTCGCGCTCCGCAACATCTACGCGCTGATCCGGGGGCCGGAGGGCCTGCGCGACATTCCCGATACCGTCATGCTTGGATCGGGGGCCGAATAGATGCTTAGCTTCTTCCTCCCCCTCTTCCTTGTCTTCCTGATGCTGGGCCTGCCCGTGGTCTTCGGCCTTCTCGCCGCGCCTGCCCTTTTGCTCTGGCTGAACGGGCAGGAGCGCGACATCGTCCTTCTTTACCGCAACGTCTACGAAGGCATGAACTCCTTCCCCCTCATGGCCATCCCGTTCTTCATGCTGGCCGGGGAACTCATGAACCGGGGCGGCATCTCGGCCCGGATCGTGGGCTTCGCGCAGGCGATGGTCGGGCACTTCCGGGGCGGGCTGGCGCAGGTCAACGTCGTCGACTCGATGCTTTTCGCGGGCATTTCAGGGTCTGCCGTCGCCGATGTTTCGGCGCTTGGGTCGATCATCATCCCGCAGATGGAGCAAAAGGGTTACCCCAAGCCCTTTGCCGCCGCGATCACTGCCGCCTCGGCGATCATTGGCCCGATCATCCCGCCATCGGGCATCATGATCATCTACGCCTATGTGATGGGCGAAAGCGTCGCCGCGCTGTTCCTGGCGGGCATCGTGCCGGGCATCCTGATCGGCGTCGCGCTGATGATCACGATCAAGCTGATGGCCGACCGCTACAACCTGCCCGACGCCCTGCCCCGCGCCAGTTGGGGCGATGCGGGCCGCGCCGCCGGGGCCGCCTTCTGGCCGTTGATGACCCCCGTCCTTCTGATGGGCGGCATCCTGTCGGGCGTCTTCACACCGACCGAGGCGGCAGCCGTGGCCGTCGGCTACAGCTTCCTCATCTCGATCTTCATCCTGAAGACCCTGACCTGGCGCGACATCCCGGGGGTCCTGACCCGCGCCGGGATCACCAGCTCCGTCGTCATGCTGCTGGTTGGTGCCGCGATGGCCTTCAAGACGGTTGCGGCCCTGGCGCATACACCCGAGCTTCTGGCCTCGACGCTCCTCAGCATCACGGAAAACCCGCTTCTCCTGCTGCTTCTGGTGAACCTCCTTCTGTTCATCGTCGGCATGTTCCTCGACGCCGGTCCCGCGATCATCATCCTTGGGCCGATCCTGGGGCCGATCTTCGCCTCGCTGGGCGTGGACCCGGTGCATTTCGCCATCGTCATGGTGGTCAACCTGACGGTGGGCCTGCTGACGCCGCCGATGGGGTTGGTGCTGTTTGCGACCTCGGCCGTGTCCGGGCTGCGGGTCGAAACCATCGCCCGCGCCGTGATGCCATTTCTTTTGGTGGAATTCGCGGTGATCCTCCTGATCACCTTCATTCCCGCCATTCCCCTGACGCTGCCCCGCCTTCTGGGGTTCGTGGACTGATACGACTGACCCAATCAAGATACCAAACGGGAGGATACGATGCTGAAACAGACCCTAAAGTCGCTGGTCCTGGCGACACTATTGGCGGGCACCGCCAGCATGGCCCTGGCGCAGGATATCATGCTGCGCGCCACCGCCAACTCGAACGAACAAGACGAGGATTATGACGGCCTCGTCGTCTTCAAGAACTACGTCGAGAACGCCTCGAACGGCGCGATCGGCGTGGAGATTTTCATGGGCACCCAACTTTGCGCCAAGGGCGACGAGTGCCTTGCCGGTGTGGCCGATGGCACCATCGACATCTACATCTCGACCTCCGGCGGCGCGGCGGGCCTCTTCCCCTATATCCAGGTTCTTGACCTGCCCTACCTCATGTCGGATGACCGCGTGGCCGAAGAGGTGCTGACCGGCACCGACCTGACCGCCAAGTTGCGGACGATGGCGCTGGCGGACTCGGGCGACAAGATCCGCCTGATGACCATCGGCAACACCGGCGGCTGGCGCAACTACGCCAACACCAAAAAGCGCATTGCCGCCCCGGCCGACCTTGCGGGCCTCAAGATGCGCACCGTGCCGGCCGACCTGCCGCAAACCCTTGCCACCACGCTTGGCGCTTCGCCCACCCCGATCCCGTGGCCGGAGCTGTTCACTTCGCTGCAGACCGGGGTCGTCGAAGGCACCGCGAACGGGATCACCGACATCATGTCGATGAAGTTCACCGATGCCGGGATCAAGTATCTGACGCTCGACGGCCATAGCTACATGGGCGCCTTCTGGTGGATGGGCAACGACCGCTTCAAGTCGCTTAGCCCTGAACAGCAGCAGATCGTGGTCGACGGTTTCGCCGCCCTGCAACAGGCGACCTTCGCCAGCCCCAAGCGCAAAGAGATTCAGGCCTACGCCGATTTCCGCGCCGCCGGGGGTGAGATCTACGTGCCCACCGCCGATGAAAAGGCCGCCTTCAAGACCGCAGTTGCTCCGGTCTTCGACTGGTTCAAGGCGAACGTGAAAGGCGGGCCGGAAGTGCTGGATGCCTTCACCGCAGCGGTGACCGCTGCCGAGACGGCGGTCACCGCTGACCGCACAGGCGAGTTGAACTAAGGCACCAGGTTGCAGGCAGGTGATGCTTGCCTGCAACACCTTTGAACCAGGCGTCGACGGCGACCAGGCTCCCGCGAAAGTCCCGCAGCGCCGACCCGTCGAATTCCGGGCATGCCGGCCCAACCGCAACCTGCCGGGCTGGGCACCCCAAGTCCGTTGATCTGCAAGACAAGCCACAGCCCCCTCGGACTGCCGCTTCCGTTTCACTCTACCTACGCGCATGTGACTGGTATTTCCGCCAGTTATGGGATTGATGATCGCCAGTCCCGACCCAAGGAGCCACCATGCTGCGCAGCCTCACCGCCCTTCTTCTCCTGTCCACCGCTGCCCTGGCCGATACTTCCGACGGTGAAGCGTTAAAGGGCATGACCTGGGACCAGGTCGTGGAAGACGCTCGCGGTGGCACGGTCAACTGGTTCATGTGGGGTGGCTCCGACACGATCAACGCCTATGTCTCGGGCTATGTCGCCGACCGGCTGCGCGCCGACTACGATATCACCCTCAACCGCGTCCCGATCACCGACGCCGCCGACATCGTGAACCAGGTCCTGTCCGAAAAGGAGGCCGGGGTGACCGACACCGGCTCCGTCGACCTCATCTGGATCAACGGCGAGAACTTCCGGTCGATGAAACAGGGCGACCTTGCCTTCTGCGGCTATACCACGATGCTGCCGAACGATGGCCTCGTGAACTGGCAGAACCCGGCCATCGCCAATGACTTCGGCGTCCCCGTCGACGGCTGCGAAGTGCCCTGGAACACCGTCCAGTTCGCCTTTGCCCACGACAGCGCCAAGACGCCAGAGCCGCCCCGCGACATGGCAGTCCTCCTTGACTGGATCAAGGCCAATCCCGGCCAGTTCACCTATCCCGCCCCGCCCGACTTCACCGGCAGCGCGTTCCTGCGCCATGTCTTCATCCACGCCGCCGGCGGCCCCGAAACCCTCCTCGGCCCCTTCGACCAGGCAAAATTCGACGAAACCGCCGCCAAGACC
The DNA here is from genome assembly GCA_041752895.1 of Tabrizicola sp. Taxonomy (GTDB): domain Bacteria; phylum Pseudomonadota; class Alphaproteobacteria; order Rhodobacterales; family Rhodobacteraceae; genus Tabrizicola. The sequence continues at coordinate 2,680 of JBGSVS010000200.1, read as the reverse complement.
TGGGTCCTCCTGAACGAGATCGAGCCCTTCCTCTGGCGCGAGGGTGCGACCTACCCCACCACCGTCACCCAGCTGAACGAGCTGTTCGCGAACGGCGAGGTCGCGTTTTCGTTCAACTACGACCCCGCCCAGTTCGGCCTTGCGGTCCAGGCCGGGACCTGGGCTGAGACGACCCGCTCCTTCGGGCTGACGGACGGGACCATCGGCAACACCAACTACACGCTGATCCCGTTCAACTCTCCGAACAAGGCCGCCGCGATGGTGGTGCAGAACCTGCTTCTGTCGGGCGAAGCGCAGCTGGAAAAGGCCAAGCCCGAGGTTTGGGGTGCCGCCCCCGCCATCGAGATCACCCGCACCGCTTCGGACGTCCAGGCCGGGTTCGCCGGAATCACCAGCCATCCGTCCGTGGTCCCCGCCGCCGAACTTGCCAACGCTGCGCTCCCGGAACTGCAGGCCGACTGGCTGACCGCGATCGAAAAGGGCTGGGCCGAAAACGTCGGCAACTGACCGCTCATCGTTCGACTTCGTCACTCCTCGCTTGCGCACCGCCAAAGCGGGGTGACGAAGTCGCAGGCGCGCGGTGCGCTGATCCCGCCCAGCGACGAGAAGCCGAAGACGCACGAGGAGCCGCCCGCTTGCCCCTCCGTCCCGCATCGCGCAAGCTTACCCGGACCGCAGGGACTAAAAGTGACCGATCGCACCCGCCTTGCCCTTCTTCTCGCCCCCGCGCTCGTCATCCTGGGCGGGCTTTTCTTCACCGGCCTCGGCCTCACGCTTCTCCGCTCGCTCCGCTATTCCCCGGGCCTCGGGATGACCGACCCCGACTTCACCGCCTACACAGCCATCCTGTCGGACCCGGGCTTCCTGCGCTCCCTCGCCCTCTCGCTCTGGATCGCCACCGCCACGACCCTGATCGCCGCCACCCTTGCCCTCGCCGCGGCCCTCCTCCTTCGCCGGACCTTCCCCGGCCGGGCGCTCGCCAGCTTCCTCGTCCAGATCAACCTCACCATCCCCCACATCGTGGGCGCCATCGGCCTTTTCTACCTCGTCTCGCAATCCGGCGCCTTTGCCCGCATCGCCCATGCCGCCGGCCTGATCGAAGCGCCGGCAGACTTTCCCGCCCTGACCCAGGACCCCTACGCCATCGGCATCATCCTCCTTTACGTCTGGAAAGAGCTTCCCTTCATCACACTCATCCTCCTCGCCAGCCTGCAGTCCATCGGCGAGGATCACGAGGCCGTCGCCCGCTCGCTTGGTGCCACGCGCTGGCAGGCATTCCGCCACGTTCTGCTGCCGATGATCCTGCCCGGGCTGGCTGCCGCCTCGGCGCTTGTCTTTGCCTTCGCCTTTGGCGCCTACGAAGTGCCGCTCATCCTCGGCGCCCATGCGCCAAAGGCGCTCCCCGTTCTCGCCTGGCAAGCCTGGACCGACACCGATCTTGCCAGCCGCCCCGAAGCCATGGCCATGGCCGTGGTGATCGCACTGATCGGGCTTGCCCTCCTTGCCGTCGTCGCACGCGGCCTCACCCGGTCCGGAGCCTCCGATGCGCGCTGACCGGCTGCGAACCCTTGCCGCCTTCGCCCTCGCCTTCTGGCTGGTCCTGCCGATCCTGCCGCTTGTCATCTGGTCCTTCGCGCATGGTTGGCGCTTTCCCGACCTCTTGCCGCAGGACTGGTCGCTTCAGGCCTGGTCCTTTGCCCTCTCCCCGCGCTCGGGCGTTCTGGAAAGCCTTTTCATCACCACCGTCGTCGCCGGCGCCACCACCCTTCTCGCCGCCCTGATCGGCGTCCCAGCAGGTCGGGCGCTAGCCTTGCACAGGTTCCGCGGCAAGGCCCTCGTCACTCTCCTTCTGCTCGCCCCTACCGTCCTGCCCGGCATCGCCATCGCCTTCGGCCTGCACGGGGTCTTCCTGCGCGCGGGCCTTGCCGGAACGCTTGCTGGAGTGATCCTCGCCCACCTGATCCCGGTCCTGCCCTACATGGTGCTGGTCATGGCCGCCGTCTTCGCCCGCTTTGATCCCGACCACGAGGCACAGGCCCGCAGCCTCGGCGCGACCCCCTGGCAGTGCTTCCGCCATGTGACCCTGCCGGCAATCCTGCCCGGCCTGATGACCGCAGCCCTCTTCGCCTTCCTCGTCTCCTGGTCGCAATACCTCCTGACGCTCGCCATCGGCGGCGGGAGGGTGCAGACGCTGCCGCTGCTCCTCTTCAGCTTTGCCAGCGCCGGGCGGAACGACATCGTCGGGGCCGTCGCGCTGATCTACGTCCTGCCAGGCCTGGTGGTCCTGATCCTCACTGCGCGGTCGGTGACCGGCCGCGGTGCAGCGCTGGCCGGGGGCCTTAGGCCATGACAACGCTTCAACTTCTTGGCCTGACCAAACGCTATCAGACCTCAGGACCCGCCGCCCTCCACGGGCTTGACCTGACCGTCGGCTCCGGCAGCCTGACCGCCCTTCTTGGCCCCTCCGGGTCGGGCAAGACCACGACGATGAAGCTGATCGCGGGCCTTCTTGCACCAGACGCAGGCGACATCCGGCTTGGCGACCACTCGCTTCTCGGCCTTGCCCCAGAGCGGCGCGGGGTGGCGATGGTGTTCCAGAACCCACTCCTTTTTCCGCATCTGACGGTGGCGGGGAACGTCGGCTTCGGGCTTCGGATGCGCGGGCTTGCCCCCGACCGGA